>NZ_JAAGNB010001715.1:0-10569 GCF_010550475.1 Amycolatopsis sp. SID8362 | reverse complement strand
AGCCACCGGATTGCGGCGGCTGCTGCGGGAAGCCACCGGGCTGCGGCTGGTCGAACCCGCCGGGCTGCGGTTGCTGCGGGAAACCACCGGCTTGCGGCTGGTCGAGTCCCCCGGGCTGCGGCTGCTGCGGGAAACCGCCGGACTGCGGCTGGTCGAACCCGCCGGACTGCGGGAATCCCCCGGCTTGCGGCGGCTGCGCGACCCCGCCCGGCTGCGGCTGGCCGAAGCCGCCCGGCGCCTGCTGCTCGAACCCGCCGGAGGGCGGCGGGTAACCGCCCGCGAACTGCTGCGCGCCCGGCTGCCCGAACTGCGTGGGAGCGGCGGCGTCGTCGGCCTGGACGACGACGGTGCCGACGATCTTGTCGGCCAGCGTCTGGGCCTTGTCGTCCCACAGCGGCCACAGCCAGCCGACGTAGCAGATGACGTTGTCGACGAAGTGGGCGAGGTCGCGCACGAACGCCATGCCCGCGCCGACCGGCTGGCCGTTGTCCTCGCGGACCAGCTTGATCTTGGCGATCCGCTTGCCCATCGACTGGCCGGTGTTGCCCTGCTGGATCCACCGGTTGTAGATGGTCCAGGCGATCCAGCCGAGCCACGCGAGCACGCCCACGATGATGATCAACGAGCCCACGTTGTGGATGACCGCGTAGAGCAGGCCGAAGATCGCGTACAGCACGAAGATCGGGCCGAAGTCGACGAGCCAGCCGAGAGCGCGCTGTCCCCAGGTCGCGTAGTTCCGCGGGGCGCCGAAGGGTGCGCCTTGCCCGTACGGTGCCGGCTGCCCGAACGGCGCGGGCTGGCCGCCGTACGGCGTCGGCCCCGGCTGCCCGAACGGCTGCTGGCCACCGGGCTGCTGCTGCCCGAACGGCTGCTGACCGTAGGGATCGGTCATCAGGTCTTCCCCTCGCTGGTCACTTCCCCGACGCGCGGAAACGGATCCGCCCTCATCGGTCCGGTCCGCGGGAGCGTACTCGGTCGGGTCACGGCCGCGCCTCCCAGGCGTCGGCTGTCCGGGTGACCCGCGCACCGGTCCGACGCGGCGGGCGGATCGCCGGTTCCGCCGCGTGCCCGTTCAGACGCGCAGCGCCGTGAAGGGCGCGAACGGCAGGTTGCGGATGACGAACCAGACGACGAAGACGATCGAAAACGTCAGCGGTGTCCAGCGCCAGTGCAGCCAGCTGTCCATCGCGCGGCCGCGCAGGCGGCCCAGGGTCCACGCGGCCGTGCTCCACACGAACAGCAGCACGACCACGAACGACACGGCGTTGTAGTGCAGCGCCGCCGGGATGTCGCCGTGCATCAGGCTGTACGCCATCCGCATGCCGCCGCAGCCCGGGCAGTCGATGCCGAACAGCGCCTTGGTCGGGCAGACGGGCAGGAACCCGCCGGGGGTGGTCGGGTCGCCGACCCAGACGACCGCGCAGCACACGCCGAGCCCGGCCACGAGGGCCAGCGGCGGGCCGATCGCCCGCAGCTTGGCCTTCGTGCCCTGCGCCGGGATTCCCGTGTAGACGGTCGTCGCGGTCACGGCGTGAACCGGTCCGCGTTGGCGCCGACGATCACGATCATCACCACGATGAAGATCACGTAGAGCAGCAGGAGGATCCCGGTCGAGATCGCCGACCACATCGCCCACTTCCGGGCGTCCTCGGCGGCCTTGTGCGCCTCGGCGTGCATGCCCTGGAACCACAGCGAACTGACCTGGCTGGACTTCACGATCGAGACGACGCCCAGCGGCAGGCAGCAGAGCACCGTGCTCAGGATCGCCCACACCATGTTGTTGTCCGGCGGCGGCCCGTAGTTCGGCGGCGGGTAGCCGTAGCCATAGCCGGGTGGCGGTCCGCCCGGGGGCGGGTACGGCGGCGGGTACTGGTCGGTCACCGGGATCCTCCTGCTGTTCGGCTACGTCAGTATGACGTCGTGTTCGCGCCGAACGTGAAGACGCCCGCGATCATCAGGATGATCCACAGCACGAGCCACGCGACGCCGACGACCGCCGAGATGATCGCCCACTTCTTGGCCGAGTCGGCGGCTTCCTGCGCGGCGGCGGTCTGGCCCTGCGCCCACAGCCCGTTCACCTTCGCGGCCTGCACGATCGACACGACGCCGAACGGGAGGCAGCAGAGGATGGTGGTGAGGATGGCCCACACCAGGTTGTTGCTCGGGGGCGGGCCCGGCTGGTACCCGCCCGGCTGGCCGCCGGGGTAGTTCGGCTGCCCGCCGGGCTGGTCGCCGGGGTAGTTGGGCATGCCCTGGCTGTCGGTCATTTTCGGTCGGTCCCCTTCGTCGTGCTCCATGGACGACCACCGGTTCCGCCGCCGCCCCGATCGGCGGCGGTGTGGTCGAGGTGCGAACTGTAGGGGTACCGATCCGACGGCGCGCGGGGATTGCGGCCGTCGCGACCGAAATGAGACCAGGAATTCAGAACCCGAGGCGCCGCAGCTGGCGGGGGTCGCGCTGCCAGTCCTTGGCCACCTTGATGTGCAGATCGAGGTACACCTTGGAGCCGAGGAGCCGCTCGATGTGCTTGCGGGCGGTGGCGCCGACCTCGCGCAGCCGCTCGCCCTTGTGCCCGAGGATGATGCCCTTCTGGCTGGGCCGTTCCACGTACAGGAACGCGTGCACGTCGATGAGGTCGTCGCGGCCTTCGCGGGGCAGCATCTCCTCGACGGTGACGGCGATCGAGTGCGGCAGCTCGTCGCGGACGCCTTCCAGCGCCGCCTCGCGGATCAGCTCGGCGACCAGGGTCTGCTCGGGCTCGTCGGTGAGCTCGCCGCCCGGGTACAGCTGCGGGCCTTCGGGAAGCCGCTCGACGAGCAGCTTCGCCAGCGTGTCGACCTGGAAGCCGTCCACCGCGGACACCGGGACCAGCTCGGCGAAGTCCATCACTTGCTGCAGGGCAAGCAACTGTTCGGCGACCTGCTGCGGCTGGACGAGGTCGGTCTTGGTGACGATGCCGATGACCGGGGTGCGCTTGGCGATCTTCTGCAGCTCGTTGGCGATGAACTTGTCGCCGGGGCCGATCTTTTCGTTCGCCGGCACGCAGAAGCCGACGACGTCCACTTCGGACCACGTCGTGTGCACGATGTCGTTGAGCCGCTCGCCGAGCAGGGTGCGGGGGCGGTGCAGGCCGGGCGTGTCGATGAGGACGAGCTGGGCGTCCTCGCGGTGGACGATGCCGCGGATGGCGTGCCGGGTGGTCTGGGGCTTGCTGGAGGTGATCGCGACCTTGGTGCCGACGAGGGCGTTGGTCAGCGTCGACTTCCCCGCGTTGGGGCGGCCGACGAAGCAGGCGAAGCCGGAACGGTGCTCGGTCATCGGCCGAGCACCTGGAGCACTTCGCCGCTGGGATCGGCGAGGATGATCGGCGCGTTCGCCGCGATGTCGCGGACCGCGTGCACGGACGCCTCCTTGAGCAGGCCTTCGGCGGTGACGACGGCGGCGGCCTCGATGCCCTCGGCGCCGCTCGACACGGCGGCGGCGACCGCGGCCTGGAGCGCGGTGAGCTTGAACGACGGCTGGTCGACCGTGCCGGCGGCGTACGTGCGGCCGTCGGTGTCGCGGATCGCGGCGCCCTCGGCGGCCTGGGTGCGGGCGCGCGAAGACCGGGCCAGCGTGACGAGTTTCTGGTCCTCGGCCTCGAGGTCAGGCATGTTCGACGCTCCTGTCGCGTTCGTCGGGGTGGGGTACGCGGGTGCGGCGGCGGGTGGTCCGGTCGGCCGGGTCCGTCATCGCGTCGGCGTCGGCCGGGTGCACCACGACGGAGGTGATCCGCATGCGGCCGCGCCGGTCCTTGCCCCCTTCGGCGAACAGCCGAAGGCCGGCGACCTCGGCTTCGGCCCCCGGCAGCGGGACCCTACCCAGTCGTTCCGCGAGCAGCCCGCCCACGGTCTCGACGTCGTGGTCTTCGAGGTCGATGCCGAACAGTTCGCCCAGGTCGTCGACGCTCATCCGGGACGACACGCGGACGGCGCCGCCCTCGAGCTCCTCGACCTCGGGGCGCTCGTCGGCGTCGGACTCGTCGGTGATCTCGCCGACGATCTCCTCCAGGACGTCTTCGATGGTGAGCAGGCCGGCGGTGCCGCCGTACTCGTCGACGGCGATCGCCATGTGGTTGTGCGAGCGCTGCATTTCCTTGAGCAGCTCGTCGAGGCGCTTCGAGTCGGGGACGAAGGACGCTTCGTTCATCAGCGTGCTGACGACCGTGCTCGCGCCGTCCGGGTCCATGTACGCGGCCATCAGGTCCTTGATGTTGACGACGCCGACGATGTCGTCGACCGATTCGTCGATCACCGGGAGCCGGGTGAAGCCGGTGCGCAGCGCCAGCGCCAGCGCCTGCCGGACGGTCTTGGCGCGCTCGATCCAGACGATCTCGGTGCGCGGCACCATGACTTCGCGGGCGACGGTGTCGCCGAGCTCGAAGACCGAGTGGATCATCTCGCGCTCGGAGTCCTCGACGACGCCGCGTTCCTGGGCGAGGTCGACGAGTTCGCGCAGCTCGACTTCGGAGGTGAACGGGCCTTCGCGGAAGCCCTGGCCGGGGGTGATGGCGTTACCGATGAGGATCAGCAGCCGGGACAGCGGGCCGAGGACGGAGCCGAGCACGCGGACGGGCCCGGCGACGTACCGGCCGATGCGGTAGGGGTGCTGGCGGCCGAGGGTGCGGGGGCCGACGCCGATGAGGACGTAGCTGACCACGACCATGACGACCGCGGCGACGAGCACGGCCAGGCCGAGCGGCGCCAGCCGGGTGCCCACGAACACCGTGACCAGCACGGTCGCGGTGAGCTCGCAGCCGAGGCGGAGCAGGAGCAGCAGGTTGATGTGGCGCCGTCGTTCGGCGACGACCGCGGAGAGGTGGCGGGCGCCGGGCAGCCCGAGCCGGGCGAGGCCGTCGGCCCGGGCTTGCGAGACCGTGCTGATGGCGGCGTCGGCCGCCGCGAAGACGCCCGCCAGCAGGACGAGCGCGATCGCGAAGAGGAGCTGGGCCATGGCTTTCGCCTAGCCTCGCGAACCGGCGGCGCGGGACACTACGGCGTTTCCCCGGCGGGCTTTTCGGCCGCGTCGAGCCCGGCGATGCCGAGGACGCGGTCGTCGGTGCTGCGCTGGGCGTCCTGCTTGTCCAGTGCGGCGACGGCCTCCTGGTACTCGCCGAGGATGCGCTTCTGGAGCGCGAACATCTCGCGTTCCTCGGCGGGCTCGGCGTGGTCGTACCCGAGCAGGTGCAGGCAGCCGTGCACGGTGAGCAGGTGCAGCTCGTCGATCAGGGCGTGGCCCGCGGTCTTGGCCTGGTCCTTGGCGAACGCCGGGCAGAGCACGATGTCCCCGAGCAGCGCCGGTGACGCGTCGGGCGCGTCGGGGCGGCGGGAGGAGTCGAGCTCGTCCATCGGGAAGGCCATCACGTCGGTGGGACCGGGCAGGTCCATCCAGCGTTCGTGGAGGTCTTCCATGACGTCGAGGGTGACCAGGAGGATGGACAGCTCGGCGAGCGGGCTGACCTCCATCTTGTCGAGGGCGTAGCGGGCGGCCGAGACGATGGACGTCTCGTCGACGTTGACGCCGGACTCGTTGGCGATCTCGATGCTCACCGCCGGTTGCCCTTCCAGCCGTTGCCCTGCTGTCCCTGTGCGTCCTGCACGGCCTGCCACTTCTCGTAGGCGTCGACGATGTCGCCGACGAGCTTGTGCCGGACGACGTCCTGGCTGGTCAGCTCGGCGAAGTGCAGGTCTTCGACGCCGGTGAGGATGTCGCGGACCACGCGGAGGCCGCTGCGCTGCCCGCTGGGCAGGTCGACCTGCGTGATGTCACCGGTGACGACGATCTTGGAGCCGAAGCCGAGCCGGGTGAGGAACATCTTCATCTGCTCGGGCGTGGTGTTCTGCGCTTCGTCGAGGATGATGAAGGCGTCGTTCAAGGTCCGGCCGCGCATGTAGGCGAGCGGCGCGATCTCGATGGTGCCGGCCTGCATGAGCCGCGGGATGGACTCGGGCTCGACCATGTCGTGCAGCGCGTCGTAGAGCGGCCGCAGGTAGGGGTCGATCTTCTCGTTGAGGGTGCCCGGCAGGTACCCGAGCCGCTCGCCCGCCTCGACGGCGGGCCGGGTCAGCACGATGCGCGTGACCTGCTTGGCCTGCAGCGCCTGGACGGCCTTCGCCATCGCCAGGTACGTCTTGCCGGTACCGGCGGGGCCGATGCCGAACACGACGGTGTGCTTGTCGATGGCGTCGACGTACCGCTTCTGGTTCAGCGTCTTGGGCCGGATGGTCTTCCCGCGCCGCGAAACGATGTTGAGGCTGAGCACCTCGACCGGCGACGCGTCCCCGGTGGACAGCATCCCGATGGTGCGCCGCACGGTGTCGGGCCCCACCTGCTGGCCCCCGCCGGCGAGCTGCACGAGCTCGGCGAAGACACGCTCGGCGAACGCCACGTCGGCGGGTGACCCCGTCAAGGTGACTTCGTTGCCCCGGACGTGCACATCAGCGGCGAGCAGTTCCTCGGCGACACGCAGGTTCTCGTCGCGAGACCCGAGCAGGCTCAGCGCGGCGCCGTCGGGGATGGGAAACCGCGACTGCGCAGCCTGAACCGCGCCATCGTCGGTCTTGGCGACGTCCGCGGGGACGTCGGGTCGGGCGGCACCACCCGGTACGGTTCCGGCCACGTGGCCTCAGGCCTGCTTTCTCGGTGAGTACGACTGGACCCCACCGATGCTACTGGCACCCCCCGACAAGACGCAGGCCGGTTTACGCACCGGCCCCGAACAACCCGAGCGGCTCCCCACCCAGCACATGGGCATGCACGTGAAAGACGGTCTGCCCAGCATCGTCACCGGTGTTGAAGACCACCCGATACCCACTCTCGAGCACACCCTCAAGCTCCGCAACGCGCCGAGCGGTCAACGCAACGTCAGCGAGCAACTGCGGATCAGCAGCAGCCAGCTCCCCCAGGTTCCGGTACCGCTTCTTGGGCACCACGAGCACATGAACCCGAGCCTGCGGCCGAATATCCCGAAAAGCAAAGGTCGTCTCATCCTGATAGACGACATCAGCGGGGATCTCACCAGCAATGATCCGCTCGAAGAGCGTCTCAGCACCATCACTCATGCCAAGCACCCTACCCAGCCACCCCGCCCCGCACCGCCCCACCAAACCGGCACCGAGCGGCACTCGCGGGGGGTCCGGGGGCTTGCCCCCGGCTGGGGGTCTGGGGGTTTGACCCCCAGAAGACACACCAGAGCAGAGCGGCAGCCTGACGGAGCGAAGCGGAGTTAGATGCCGCACTGCGGCGGACCCTGGGGGTCGATCCGTCGCAGTGCGGCTGCCGCCGGACCGAGGGGGGAGGTGCCCGGCGGAGCTCGTGTTCTTCCCAGTGGCGCGCCGAAACCGTAGGTGGCGCGTTAGTAAACGAGAGTAACCGGTCGGAGTGTGATCGCGCCATAACCGGGCGCGGATTCGCGGGTTTTTTCGGGGGTGATCTTTTCAGTGCCAGCGGGTGGTCAGGGCCCCTAGTGCGCCGAGGGCGACGGCCGCGGCGGTGGAGGTGCGCAGGACGGTGGTGCCGAGGCGGACGGCTCGGGCGCCGGCTTCGCGCAGGGTGGTGAGCTCGTCGTCGGTGATGCCGCCTTCGGGGCCGACGACGAGGAGGAGGTCGCCGGTGTCCGGGAGGGTGAGGTCGGTGAGGCGGTCGGGGACGTCGGATTCGAGCACGACGGCGAGGGACGTGGTGGCGATGAGGCCGGCGAGTTCGCGGGTGGTGACGGGCTCGGTGACGGCGGGGACGTGGGCGCGGCGGGCTTGCTTGGCGGCGGCGCGGGCGGTGGTGCGCCAGCGGGTGAGGGCTTTGTCGCCGCGGCCGCCGTCGTCCCACTTGGCGACGCTGCGGGCGGCGCGCCAGGGCACGATCGCGTCGACGCCGGCTTCGGTGGCGAGTTCGACGGCGAGTTCGCCGCGGTCGCCTTTGGCGAGGGCTTGGGCGAGGACGACGCGCAGGGCGGGCGGGTCCTCGGTCCAGCTCTCCTCGACGGTCAGGGTCAGTGCCGCGTCGCGGCCCGGCTGGACGGCTTCGACGACGCAGCGGGCCATGGCGCCGGCGCCGTCGGAAAGCACCAGCCGCTCCCCCACGCGCAGGCGGCGGACGGTGGCCGCGTGCCGGGCTTCCTCGCCGTCGAGCACCGTCCGCCCGGTTGCGGGGACGGTGCCGGCGAGGAAGACCGGCAGGGTGGTGTCGGGCACGGTCAGCGGTGGTTCTTGGCGCGCAGCTTGGCGAACAGGCCGCCGTGCTTGCCGTTCGACGACAGCGTCGGGGCTTCCTCGCCGCGCTGCTGGGCCAGTTCGACGAGCAGTTCGCGCTGGGCGTCGTCGAGCTTGGTCGGGACCTGGACGTCGATGTGGACGTGCAGGTCGCCGCGGCCGTCGACGCGGCCGGAGGAGCGCAGCCGGGGCATGCCCTTGCCGGTGAGGACGAGCTCGGCGTTGGGCTGGGTGCCGGGTTCGATGTCGAGTTCGTAGTCGCCGTCGACCAGCGTCGCGATGGGCACGGTGGCGCCGAGCGCGGCGGTGGTCATCGGGATGCGGAAGTTGCAGTGCAGGTCGTGGCCCTGGCGGACGAAGACCTCGTGCGGGGTCTCGTCGATCTCGACGTAGAGGTCGCCCGCCGGGCCGCCGCCGGGGCCGACCTCGCCCTGGCCGGAGAGGCGGATGCGCATGCCGTCGCCGACGCCCGGCGGGATCTTGGCGGTGACGTTGCGGCGGGCGCGGATGCGGCCGTCGCCGCCGCACTGGCGGCAGGGGTCGGTGATGACCTCGCCGAAGCCGCGGCAGACCGGGCAGGGACGGGCCGTGACGACCTGGCCGAGGAAGGACCGCTGGACGGACTGGACCTCGCCGGCGCCGCCGCAGGTGTCGCACGTCTTGACCGAGGTGCCCTCGGACGTGCCGGCGCCGCGGCAGAGGTCGCAGACGATGGCGGTGTCGACGGCGATTTCCTTGTCGACGCCGGTCGCGCACTCCTCGAGGGAGAGGCCGAGCCGGATGAGGGCGTCGGACCCGGGCTGGACGCGGCTGCGCGGGCCACGGCCACGCCCGCCGCCACCGCCGCCCGCGGCGCCGAAGAACGCGTCCATGATGTCGCCGAGGCCGCCGAAGCCGGCGAACGGGTCGCCACCGCCCCCGCCGCGCGCGCCGCCGTCCATCGGGTCGCCGCCGAGGTCGACGATCTTGCGCTTCTGCGGGTCCGACAGCACCTCGTAGGCCGTGGTGACCTCGCCGAACTTGTGCTGGGCGTCTTCCGACGGGTTGACGTCGGGGTGCAGCTCCCTGGCCAGCTTCCGGTACGCGCGCTTGATCTCCTGATCGCTCGCGTTCTTCGCCACCCCGAGGATGCCGTAGTAGTCCCTCGCCACCGTCTTCGCTTCTCCTTCTGCTCTGCCCGGCTCAGCGGCCGTGCAGGATCTGCCCCACGTAGTTGGCGACCGCGCGCACCGCGGCGATCGTGCCGGGGTAGTCCATCCGGGTCGGGCCGACCACCCCCATGCCGCCGAGCACCATGTCCTGGCCGTAGCCGATCGACACGACCGAGGTGCTGCGCATCTGCTCGTCTTCATTTTCCTCACCGATGCGCACCGTGATCGCACCGGGGTTGCGCGCGGCGGCCAGCAGCTTGAGCACGACGACCTGTTCCTCGAGGGCTTCGAGGACCTGGCGCAGCGAACCCGGGAAGTCGGCGACGTTGCGGGTGAGGTTGGCGGTACCGCCGAGGACCAGGCGTTCTTCGGGGTGCTCGGCCAGCGACTCGACCAGGACGCTCGTGACGCGGATGAGCGCGTCGCGCAGCTCGGCGGGCGACTTGTCGGGCAGCTCGGCGACCCGCGCCGCGGCCTCGTTGAGCCGCCGTCCGGCCATCGCCGTGTTGAGGACGGTGCGGAGCCGGCTGACGTCGTCTTCGGTGACGACGTCGCCGAGGTCGACCGTGCGCTGGTCGACGCGCCCGTTGTCGGTGATCAGCACGAGCATCAGGCGCGCCGGGGTGAGCGGCACGACTTCGAGGTGCCGCACCTTGGCGTTGGTCAGCATCGGGTACTGGACGACGGCGACCTGCCGGGTCAGCTGCGCGAGCAGCCGCACCGAGCGGCGGAGGACGTCGTCGAGGTCGGTGCCGCTGTCGAGGAAGCTGGTGATGGCCCGGCGCTCGGCCGCGCTCAGCGGCTTGATCTCGGAGAGCCGGTCGACGAAGAGCCGGTACCCCTTGTCCGTGGGCACGCGCCCGGCGCTGGTGTGCGGCTGGGTGATGTAGCCCTCTTCTTCGAGGGTGGCCATGTCGTTGCGCACGGTGGCGCTCGACACGCCCAGGTTGTGCCGCTCGACGATCGCCTTCGACCCGACCGGCTCCTGGTTGGACACGTAGTCCGCGACGATCGCGCGCAGCACGTCGAAGCGGCGCTCCTCCGCGTTGGCCACCGGTTCCTCACCTACCTCGTTCGCTGCCGACCCCGAGTTTACGGAAGCCTGAGCCGATCGTGCTCAACCCCGGTCGTCGCCGCGGGTGGTGGAGGCAGGGTCGCGCACGGGCGAAGGT
>NZ_JAAGNB010001660.1:0-10892 GCF_010550475.1 Amycolatopsis sp. SID8362 | reverse complement strand
GCGACGACCGCGTTCGCCGTCGCCGCCGCCCGCCACCGGGGCGAAACGGCGGCGAGGCCGAGCATGCTCACGCCGTGTGCGACGTCGGCGGTCCAGCCCCAGCGGGCGACGACACCGTCGGGGCGGCGCAGGGTGGCGGCCGCCTGGAGGAGATGGCGTGCGGCGAGCACCACGGCCACTTTCCGGGGTATCGGCAGCCGGCGTGACATGGCCAATACGCCGAGGCCCCACACGAGCCGCGCTTTGGCGACCGCGCTGGTCATCGCGGGCCTCCCTTGCCGAGCGCGAAGTCGAGGAGTTCGGCCAGGTGCACGCCTTCCCGGCCGCCGCTGTCCAGCTGGTGCAGCTGGGTGCGGCAGCTGAACCCGTCGGCGAGCACCGCCGTGCCCGGCTCGGCCGCGCGGACGCGGGGGAGCAGGACCCGCTCGGCGCACGCCTCGGAAACGCCCAGGTGCCCCTTCTCGAACCCGAAGTTCCCGGCCAGGCCGCAACAGCCGGAATCCAGGTGCTCGGCGTCGACACCGGCCGCCCTCAGCAGCTGCTCGTCGGCGTCCCAGCCGAGCACCGCGTGCTGGTGGCAGTGCACCTGGGCGATCGCCTTGACGTCGAGCCGCGGCGGGCGGTAGCCGGGGGAGTGCTCGGTGAGCAGCTCGGCGAAGGTGACCGTCTGCGCGCGCAGCCGCCGGACGTCCTGGTCGCCGGGGAACAGCTCGAACGCGTCCGAGCGGAACACCGCCGTGCAGCTGGGTTCCAGGCCCACGACGAGCCCGCCTTCGCGCAGGTGCGGGGCCAGCGCCCGGACGGTGCGGGTGAGGACGCGCTTGGCGGTACCGAGCTGTCCGGTGGAGATCCACGTGAGCCCGCAGCAGAGGGCCGCGGACGGCATCGCGACCCGCCAGCCGGCGTCTTCCATGACCCGCACCGCGGCCTGCCCGACGTGGGGGTGGAAGGAACCGGTGAACGTGTCCGGCCACAGCAGCACCGTGCCGCGGGCGCCGGTGCCGCGGGGCGGGCGGCGGGCGAACCACTGCTGCAGGGTTTCCCCGGCGAACAATGGGATTTCGCGGTTCTCGACGCCCGCGGCCAGCGTGGCCAGCCGGGCCAGGCCTGGGGTGTGCGTGAGGGCGTTGACCAGTTTTCCGGCGCGGAGCTTGCCGGCGAGCCGGGCGAAGGCAGGCAGCCAGCCCATCGTGAAGTCCGAGCGCGGCCGTCGCCACGGGCGGCCTTCGTAGTGGTGGGACAGGAACTCCGCCTTGTACGTCGCCATGTCCACATTGGCCGGACAGTCGGTCTTGCACCCCTTGCAGGACAGGCAGAGGTCGAGCGCGTCGCGGACCTCGGTGGAGCGCCAGCCGTTGTCGACCGGGCTGTCGCCGTGCCCGTCGAGCATCTCGAACAGCAGCCGCGCCCGCCCCCGCGTGGAGTGTTCCTCCTCGCCGGTCACCTGGTACGACGGGCACATCACCTCGCCGCCGTTCGTGGTGTGCTGGCGGCAGCGGCCGACGCCGACGCAGCGGTTGGCGGCCTGCGCGAACGAACCGCCGTCGTCGGGGAACCGGAAGCGCAGGTCCTGCGGGTCCGCGGGCGCCCAGCCGCCGCCGAGGCGCAGGTGCTCGTCGAGCCGGGCCGGGGCGACGACCTTGCCGGGGTTCATCCGGTTGCCCGGGTCGAAGACGGCCTTGAGCCTGCCGAACGCGGTGACGACGTCGTCGCCGAACATCTTCGGCAGCAGCTCGCCCCGCGACTGCCCGTCGCCGTGCTCGCCCGAGAAGGAACCACCGAACGACGCGACGAGGTCGGCCGCGCGTTCCATGAACCGGCGGTAGGTGGCGACGCCGTCGGCGCTGTAGAGGTCGAACGGGATCCGGGTGTGCACGCAGCCCTGGCCGAAGTGCCCGTACAGGCTCGGCCCGGTCTCGCTCGCGTAGCCGAACTCCTCGTACAGTGCCGTCAGCTTCCGCAGGTACTCGCCGAGCCGGTCGGGCGCGACGGCGGAGTCCTCCCAGCCTTCGAAGGTGTCGGCCTTGCCCGGGACGTGCGCGGTCGCGCCGAGCCCGGCTTCGCGGACCTGCCACAGCTCGTTTTCGCGCTCGGGGTCGTCCAGGAACTCGACGTCGGCTTCGTGCTCCGTGTCGTGCAGCGCCGCGAGCATCCGCCGGGCCTGGTCGTCGACCTCTTCGGTGCTCCGCCCGGCGAACTGCACCATCAGGAACGCGCGGCCTTCGGGGAGCTCGCCGAGGGCTCGCGGGTTCATCTCCTTGATCTGCTGGTCGCGGATCAGCTTGTGGTCGACGCCTTCCAGCGCGACCGGCTCGTGCGGCAGGATCGACGGCACGGCCTCGGCGGCCGTCGCGATGTCGGGGTAGCCGAGCACGACGAGCGTCCGCTCGGGCAGCACGGGCACCAGTTCCAGCTCGGCCCGCAGCACGGTGACCAAAGTGGACTCCGACCCGACCAGCAGGCCGGCGACGTCGAAATCGTGTTCGGGCAGCAGGGAATCGAGGTTGTAGCCCGACACCCGGCGCGGGATGTCCGGGAACCGGCGGCGGATCTCGCCGGCGTACTCGTCGCGCAGCCGGCGCAGCTGCCGGTAGATGGCCGCCCGCTTGTCGCCGTGCCGTTCGATTTCGGCGTACTCCTCGTCGCTGGTTTCGCCGCACCAGAAGCGGGTGCCGTCGTAGGTGAGGACTTCGAGGCGTTTGACGTTGTCGACGACCTTGCCGGTCCGCTGGGCGGTGGCGCCGCAGGAGTTGTTGCCGATCATGCCGCCGAGCGTGCAGTTCATGTGCGTGGCCGGTTCCGGCCCGAACCGCAGTTTCGTGTCGGCCAGCTTCCGGTTCAGCACGTCGAGGACGATCCCGGGCTGGACCACGCAGGTGCGGGCGGCCGCGTCGACGGACTCCAGTTCGGTGCAGTACTTGGAGAAGTCGAGCACCACGGCGGTGTTGGTGCACTGGCCGGCGAGGCTGGTGCCGCCGCCGCGGGACAGGACCGGCGCGCCGAACTCCCGCGCGACGGCGATCGCGGCGACGGCGTCTTCCGGGGTGCGGGGGAGCACGACGCCGATGGGGACCTGGCGGAAGTTCGACGCGTCGGTCGAGTACGCGGCCCGGGTGCCGCGGTCGAAGCGGACTTCGCCGGCCACCGCTTCCCGCAGCGCCCCGGCGAGCGCGCCGGCGTCGAGGTCTGCCATCGCTGGTCCTCCTTCAGAGTGCGTATTCGGCGGCGGCTTCGGGCCGGAAGGTCAGGCCGTGCCCGGGAACGGACATCGACGGCGTGACGGTGCCGCCCGCCGGGTCGAGGCAGCCGTCGAAGAGGGCTCGTTCGATCCGGTCGTGGTCGGCGAACCATTCGATGTGCCGGAAGTTCGGCGTCGCCACGGCGGCGTGCGCGGACAGGTTCGGCGCGCAGTGCGCGGAGACGTCGCGGTTGGCCGCCGCGGCGACGGCAGCCGCCCGGGCCCAGTCGGTGTACCCGCCGCAGCGGGTGACGTCGACCTGCAAGCAGTCCACGACCGGCACCATGCGCGCGAAGTAGGGCAGGTCGTAGCCGTACTCGCCGGCCGCGACGTCCGGGCCACCGGGGAAGCGGACGGCCGCCAGCCCGGGGAGGTCGTCGCTCGAAACCGGCTCCTCGAACCAGGTGACACCCCATTCCAGCAGCCGTTCGGCGACCCGGCGGGCCTGGCCGGGCGAGTAGGCGCCGTTGGCGTCCACGAAGATCTCGACGTCGTCGCCGACCTTGTCCCGGGTGATCGTGACCCGGTCCAGGTCACGGGACACGCGCGTGCCCCAGGACTCGCCGATCTTGATCTTCACGCGGGGGAGGCGCTGCCGGCGCACCCAGTGGTCCAGCTGCGCGATCAGTTCGCCGTCGCTGAGGGTGGTGAAGCCGCCGCTGCCGTACACGGCGACCTCGTCGTGGACCCGCCCGAGCAGCCGGCTGACCGGCAGTTCGAGCAAGCGCGCGGCGGCGTCCCACAACGCGATGTCGACGGCGGACAGCGCACACGAAACCAAACCGGCGCGGCCGAGGTTGCGGATGGCGCGCTGCATCGCCGTCCAGCACGCGGGGACGTCGAGCACCGGGCGGCCGCGCACGACCGGGCCGAGCGTGTCCTCGATCAGCGGCACGCAGGCGGCGTCGGCGTAGGTCCAGCCCAGCCCGGTGACGCCGCCCGCGTCGACGTGCACCACGACGATCGTGGTCGAGTCCCACGCCAGGGTCCCGTCCCCCTCGGGACCCGGGGTCGGCACCCGGTACGCGCGGGCGCCGACCCGGTCGACGGCGGGCATCAGTTCCTCTTGCCCGGCAGGAACTCCTGCAGCTTCGTCTTGACCCCCTGCGCGACGAGGTGGAACGCGTCGGGGTCACCCTTGAGCACCGCTTGCGCGGCGGACTTCACCTGCTCGAACGTCGCGTGCGGCGGGATCGGCGGCACCTCGGGGTCGCAGCGGACGTCCAGCACCGCCGGCTTGCCCGCGGACAGCGCGGTGTCCCACGCCGCGGCGAGCTGGTCCGGCTTGTCCACGGTGACGGCCGTCAGCCCGAGCGAGAGCGCGAAACCGGCGTAGTCGACGTCCGGCAGGCTCTGGGACTCCTCGAACTTCGGCGCGCCGCCCATCGCGCGCAGCTCCCAGGTGACCTGGTTGAGGTCGTTGTTGTGGAAGACGCAGATCACGCACGTCGGGTCGGTCCACAGGCTCTGGTAGCGGGCGATGGTGATCAGCTCGGCGAGGCCGTTCATCTGCATGGCGCCGTCGCCGACGAGGGCGATCACCGGCCGGTCCGGGTGGGCGAACTTCGCGCCGATGGCGTACGGCACGCCCGGGCCCATCGTGGCGAGGGTGCCCGACAGCGAGCCGCGGATTTCGCCGCGGATGCGCAGGTTGCGGGCGTACCAATTGGTGGAGGAGCCGGAGTCCGCGGTGACGATCGCGTTCTCCGGGATCCGCTTCGACAGCTCCGACACGACGAGCATCGGGTTCACCGGGTCGGCGTCGACGTCGGCTTCCTTGTCGATGGTGTCCCACCAGGACGAGACGTTCTTCTCGATCGTCTCGCGCCACGAGCGGTCCGGTTTGCTCGTCAGCCGGGGCAGGATGGCCCGGAGGGTGGCCGCGCTGTCGCCGACGAGGTTGACCTCGGTCGGGTAGCGCATCCCGATGAACCGGCCGTCCAGGTCGATCTGCACCGCGCGGGCCTGGCCGAAGTCCGGGAGGAACTGGCTGTACGGGAAGTTCGAGCCGACGATCAGCAGCGTGTCGCAGTCACGCATCAGCTCGTAGCTCGGCCGGGTGCCGAGCAGCCCGATCGCGCCGGTCACGTACGGCAGCTCGTCGGACAGGACGTCCTTGCCCAGCAGGGCTTTCGCCACGCCCGCCCCGGTGACCTCGGCGACCTGGCGGACTTCTTCGGCCGCGCCACGGGCGCCTTGCCCGACGAGGATGGCGACCTTCTCGCCGGCGTTGAGGACTTCGGCGGCCGCCTCGAGGTCGCGCTCGGCGGGCACCGGCGCCGGCCACGACGTGCTCGGCGGGCTGGACGGCACCTGCTTGAAGGCGTGTTTCGGCGCTTCGTACGGCTCTTCCTGCAGGTCGGCGGGGATGATCAGCGCGGTCGGGCAGCGGGAGGACTGCGCCGTGCGGATCGCCCGGTCGAGGGCGTTGGGCAGCTGCTCCGCGACGTTCACCTCGACGAGGTATTCGCTCGCCACGTCCTTGTAGAGCGCCTGCAGGTCGATTTCCTGCTGGTAGCTGCCACCCATCGCGCTGCGGGCCGTCTGGCCGACGATCGCGACGACCGGGACGTGGTCGAGCTTGGCGTCGTAGAGCCCGTTCAGCAGGTGGATGGCGCCGGGACCGGACGTGGCCATGCAGACGCCGACGTTCCCGCTGAACTTCGCGTAGCCGACCGCCGCGAAGGCGGCCATCTCCTCGTGCCGGGCTTGGACGAATCGCGGCTGGTTGTCCGCTTTGCCGAAGGAGGCGACGAGGCCGTTGATCCCGTCGCCGGGATAGGCGAACACCTGCTCCACACCCCATTCGCGCAAGCGCTGGAGCAGGTGGTCGCCGACTGTCTGGGCCATGGGAACTCCTTAGCCGGGTGTCGAGTGCCTTGGCGGATACCCCGTCCGCGCAAGCCGTACTCCGAATTCGCTGTACCCGCTCCCGGCGCCTAGCATGCTTGCGTGACGCAAAATCGTTCCGCGGATCACGGCGTGGCACCCGCGCTGGCGGTCCTGCGGGCGATGGTGGCGATCGCGGATTCGACCGTCGAGCACGCCACCGGGCAGCTGACGTTGACGCAGTTCCGCGCCTTGCGGGTGGTCAGCGAGCGGACCCCGGTGACGATGAGCCGCGTCGCCAGGGAGCTGGCGATGAACCCCTCGACCGTCACCCGGGCGTGTGACCGCCTGACCAGCCTCGAGCTGCTCCTGCGGGCACCGAACCCGCTCAACCGGCGCGAGACGCTTTTGGCGCCGACGGCGAAGGGGCGGCAGCTGGTCGGGCAGGTCGACGAGAACCGCACACGCGTGCTGGCCGGGGTGCTGGACCGGCTCGATGACGACGTCCGGGCTTCGGTGCTCACCGCGTTCGCCGACTTCGCCCGCGTCGCCACCCCGGACGCCTGACACTTGCGCCGGGCAAACGAGGCGTTTGCCGATCGCCCGCACGGGTACCCGCGCGTCAGCCGAATGGTGGGCGGGAGAGGAGCGATCGTGGCCGAACGGAACGGCGTCGACCAGCCGTGGGGTGCCCGGACGCCCTACGGCCCCGGTGAAGCGTGGCCGGTGCGGGTGGACAGCCACCTCGCCGGCGGGCTGGCGCCGGAGGACGTCGACCGCTGGGTCCGCACCGCCGCCGTGCTGCACTCCAACGGCGATGGTCTCGACCTCGCGGTCAAGGACGGCGCGATCGTCGGCGTGCGGGGCCGTGCCGACGACCGCGTCAACCGCGGGCGGGTGGACCCCAAAGACCTCTTCGGCTGGCAGGCCAACTCCTCGCCCGACCGGCTGACGACCCCGCTGGTCCGCCGCGACGGCGAGCTGGTCGAGGCGACCTGGGACGAGGCCATGGCGCTGGTCGCCGGGCGCAGCAAGGAGCTGCTCGACGAGCAGGGACCCAGCGCGATCGGCTTCTACACCAGCGGTCAGCTGTTCGCCGAGGAGTACTACACCCTCGCCGCGATCGCCCGCGCCGGTCTCGGCACGAACCACCTCGACGGCAACACCCGGCTCTGCACGGCCACCGCGGCCGCGGCGCTCAAGGAGTCCTTCGGCTGCGACGGCCAGCCCGCGTCCTACACCGACGTCGACCACGCCGACGTCATCGCGCTCTTCGGGCACAACGTCGCGGAAACGCAGTCGGTGCTGTGGTCGCGCGTGCTCGACCGGCTCGCCGGGCCGAACCCGCCCGCCATCCTGTGCGTCGACCCCCGTGAGACCCCGGTCGCCCGCGAGGCGACGCTGCACCTCGCCCCGCTGCCCGGCACCAACCTGGCGCTGATGAACGGTCTCCTGCACGAGATCATCGCGCACGACCGGGTCGACCACGAGTACGTCCGCCGGTGCACCGTCGGCTACGACGACCTGGAGAAGATGGTCGCGGACTACCCGCCGGACCGGGTCGCGGAGATCTGCGGGCTCGAAGCCGGCGAAATCACCGCCGCCGCCGAACTGCTGGGCTCGGCCGAGCGGCTGCTGTGCACCGTCCTGCAGGGGTTTTACCAGTCGCACCAGGCGAGTGCGGCGTCGGTGCAGGTCAACAACCTGGTCCTGCTGCGGGGAATGCTGGGCAAGCCCGGCGCGGGCGTCCTGCAGATGAACGGCCAGCCGACCGCGGAGAACACCCGCGAGTGCGGTGCCGACGGCGACCTGACCGGGTTCCGCAACTGGGCCAACGACGCGCACGTCGCCGAGCTGGCCGAGCTGTGGAACGTCGAGCCGATGACCATCCCGCACTACGGCCCGCCGACGCACCTGATGCAGCTGCTGCGTTACGCCGAAAACGGCACGCTGCGGTTCTTGTGGGTTTCGGCGACCAACCCGGCGGTTTCCCTGCCGGAGCTGCGGCGGATCCGGTCGATCCTGAGCCAGGACCGGCTTTTCCTCGTCGTCCAGGACGCCTTCCGCACGGAGACCGCCGAACTCGCCGACGTCGTGCTGCCGGCCGCGATCTGGGGCGAGAAGACCGGCACGTTCACCAACGCCGACCGGACCGTCCACCTGTCGGAGAAGGCCGTCGAACCACCCGGGCAGGCGCGGCCGGACCTGGACATCCTGCTCGACTACGCGCGCCGGATGGACTTCCGGGACAAGGACGGCGCGCCGCTGCCGTCCTGGCACGACGCCGAGTCGGCGTTCGAAGCGTGGAAGCGCGCGACGGCGGGACGGCCGTGCGACTACACCGGCCTGAGCTACGCGAAGCTCCGCGAGACCAGCGGCGTCCAATGGCCGTGCAACGAGGAGAACCCCGACGGCGCGGAGCGGCTTTACGCCGACGGGAAGTTCTTCGCCCAGCCCGGCTACTGCGAAAGCTACGGCCGCGACCTGATCACGGGCGCGCCGGTGGAGCCGGACGAGTACCGGGCGATTAACCCGGACGGCAAGGCGATGCTCAAGGCCGCCGAATACGTGCCACCGCACGAAAAGCCGGGGGAGGACCACCCGTTCGCGCTGATCACCGGCCGCACGATCCACCACTTCCACACCCGGACCAAGACGGCTCGCGCGCCGCAGCTGCAGGCCGCGGCCCCGGAGTCCTGGGTCGAAGTGTCCGATGTGGACGCCAAGCGGCTCGACCTCCACGACGGCGCGTTGGCGGAGATCACCACCCCGCGCGGGCGGGTGTTCGCCCGCGTGCGCGTCGGCGGGATCCGGGAAGGCGTGCTGTTCCTCCCGTTCCACTACGGCTACTTCGACACCGACGACCCCACCGGTGCTCAGGCCGACCGCGCCGCGAACGAGCTGACGATGACCGACTGGGACCCGGTGTCCAAGCAGCCGCTGTTCAAGACCGCCGCGGCCGCCATCCGGCCCGCGGCTTCCGGAGGTGCGCGGTGAAACTCGGGCTGGCGATCCGCGAACTGCACCGCTCGGAGACGGCGCTGGCCAGGGACCTGGTCAAGGTCGCCGACCGGCACGCCGCCGAGCACGAGATCCACCACGTCGCCCACGACCTGGCGCGCTGGTCGCGCGAGCACGTCCGCGACCTCGCCGAAGCGGCCCGCGGCTACGACGTCGAGCTGTCCGCGGAAGTCACCCCGCCGTCCGGGCCGCTGGAGGCGATCCGCGCCACGGTGGCCGAGCTGACCGGCCGCCGTCCCGAGCCGGGGCTGGTGCTGCTCGCGGACCTGCGGCGGCTGCACCGCAAGGCGGCCGGGGTGTCGCTGGACTGGGAGCTGCTGGCCCAGGGCGCCCAGGCGGTCAAGGACCCGGACCTGCTCGGGCTCGCCGGGCGTTGTCATCCGCGGACGTTGCGGCAGCTGAAGTGGACGAACGCGATGCTGAAGATCCTTTCGCCGCAGGTGCTGGCGAGCTGAGGGTTATCCGGCGGACGGCGGGGAAAGCCCCGACGGTCCCGCCGGGTTCCGGCCGGGATCCACCAGGCAGACGGAGGAGTCCCCGTGTTTCGTCACACGAAGTTGCTGCAGTTCGAAGCCAAGCCCGAGAAGCCCGACCCCGTCTACGCCCACAAGCTCCAGGAACTGATCGGCGGCGCCTTCGGCGAGATGACCGTCACGATGCAGTACCTGTTCCAGGGCTGGAACTGCCGCGTCGAAGGCAAGTACAAGGACCTGATCATGGACACCGCGACCGAGGAGATCGGGCACGTCGAAATGCTCGCCACCATGGTCGCCCGGCTGCTGGAAGGCGCACCCGCGACGGCGACCGCCGAGGCGGTGAAGGACCCGGTGATGGCCGCGATGATCGGCGGCATGGACGTCCAGCAGGCCATCGTCGCCGGCGGCGGCGCCCTGCCGGCGGACAGCAACGGCACGCCGTGGAACGGCAAGTACATCATCGCGTCCGGCAACCTCCTGGCCGACTTCCGGGCCAACGCCGCCGCCGAAGCGCAGGGGCGGCTGCAGACCGCGCGGTTGTACAACATGACCGACGACCCCGGCGTGAAGGCGATGCTGCAGTTCAACCTCGCCCGCGACACCGTGCACCAGAAGCAGTGGCTCGCGGCGATCGAGGAACTGGAGGCCGACGGCCTCGAGGCCGAAATCGTCCCGAACGCGTTGCTGGACGAGGAAGACCAGACCCACAACAACACCATCTGGGGCCTGTCCGACGGACCGGACGGCCCGAAGGGCGGCTGGAGCACCAAGGCCGGGATCGAGTACCTGACCGACCCGAAGCCGCTGGGCGGGCCGGGCACCGCGCCGAAGCCCGATCCCGCGCTGTACGGCACGTATTCGCCGTCGATGGACGCCGTCGGGAAGGTGAAGGGCAAGGCGAAGTCGGCCAAGAACAAGCTGAGCTGACCGGCCCGGTCAGTCCTCGGCGCCGTAGTGGGCGGCGAGCTCGGTCCGCGAGCGGACGCCGAGCTTCGCGTAGACGCGGGTGAGGTGGTACTGGACGGTTTTGCTCGACAGGAACAGTTCCGCCGCCACCTCCTTGTTCGACAGCCCCCGGGCGACGAGCCGGGTGACGGCTTCCTCCTGCGGGGTCAGCGTCGAGTCCGAACGGGCGAGGTGGACGCCGCCGGCTTTCAGCTCGCGGTCGCAGCGGTCCACGTACGTCGTCGCGCCCATCGCCGCGAAGCCGTCGCGGGCGGCGGTGAGCGCGACGTCGGCGCGGGCGCGGCGGCCGAGGCGGCGCAGGGTCTGGCCGTAGCCGAAGCTGATCCGGGCGTGGTCGTAGCGCGCGGGCAGGGTGCTGATCA
>NZ_JAAGNB010001603.1:0-41645 GCF_010550475.1 Amycolatopsis sp. SID8362 | reverse complement strand
CGCGGTCGGTCCCGCCCGCCGAAGCGCTGGCGCTGGCGCCCGGCCTGTCCCCGCACGGCTTGCGCGGCGGCCTCCTGGCCTACGACGGCGCGCTGGTCGACGACGCCCGGCTGGTGGTTTCCCTGGCCCGCACGGCGGCGTCGTTCGGCGCGCGCATCCTGACGCGCCTGTCGGCTTCCTCGCTTTCGGCGGACCGCGTCTCGGTCGTCGACGGCGTTTCGGGCGACGCGTTCGACATCCACGCGCGCCAGGTGATCAACGCGACGGGCGTGTGGGCGGGCACCCTGACCGGCTCGGTGCGCCTGCGGCCGTCCCTCGGTTCGCACCTGGTGCTCGCGCCGGGGACGGTGCCGATGGGCACGACGTCGGTCAACATCGGCGTGCCCGGGGAGACCAACCGGTTCGTCTTCCTGCTCCCGCAGCCGGACGGCCGGGTCTACTTGGGACTCACCGACGAGCCGGTCGCGGGCGCGATCCCCGACGTGCCATCGGTGCCCGAGTCCGATGTGGACTTCCTGCTGGCACTGGCTTCTTCGGTGCTGGACCGGCCGCTGACCCGCGCCGACGTCGCGGGTTCGTACGCGGGGTTGCGCCCGCTGGTCGAAGGCAGCGGCGGCCGCTCGGCCGACCTGTCCCGCAAGCACGCGGTGCTGGCCGGTTCCGACGGGCTGCTGACGGTGGTCGGCGGCAAGCTGACCACGTACCGGCGGATGGCGGAAGACGCCGTCGACGCGGCCATCCGCCTGGCCGGTCTCGCCGTCACGCCGTGCCGGACGGCCTGGTTGCCGTTGCTGGGCGCCGCTCCCCGGGCGGAGTTGTCCCTTGTGGACGCCCCGGCGCGCTTGGTCGCGCGGTACGGGACCGAGGCTCCGCGCGTGGCGGCGCTGGGCGAACTGGACGCCGAGTTCGCGGCCCCGGTGGCCCCGGGCACGGAGATCACGGCGGCGGAAGTCGTGTGGGCGGTCCGGAACGAGGGCGCACTGGACGTCTCGGACGTGCTGGAGCGCCGCACGCGGCTGGCGCTGATCCCGGCGGACGCGGAAGCCGCTCGGGCCAGGGTCGCCGAACTGGTCGACAAATCGCTGGCCGGGCTCGCCTGAGCGCGGTGACCAGCCCCACGCCGGCCATCCGACGAGCTTGCCGGGCGTTCACGTGGCCTAGGGTGAGGACATGACCGAGGGGACGCTCGAGATCGACGGGATCTCCAAGCGCTACGGCACGAAGGTCGCGCTGGACGGCGTCTCGTTCGACGTCCGCGCCGGGGAGCTGTTCGGCTTCGTCGGCAGCAACGGCGCCGGGAAGACCACGACGATGCGGATCGCGCTGGGCGTGCTCGCCGCCGACGGCGGGGAAGTCCGCTTCGGCGGCACGCCGGTCACCCACGAGACCCGCACGCACTTCGGGTACATGCCGGAAGAACGCGGCCTGTACCCGAAGATGAAGGTGCTGGACCAGCTCGTCTACCTCGCCGAGCTGCACGGCCTGAGCACGAACGAAGCCCACCGCAACGCCGAGGACTGGATCGGCAGGCTCGGGCTGGCCGGGCGCCGCAAGGACGAGGTGCAGAAGCTCAGCCTCGGCAACCAGCAGCGCGTCCAGCTGGCAGCCGCGCTGGTGCACGACCCGGCCGTGCTCGTCCTGGACGAGCCGTTCTCCGGCCTGGACCCGCTCGCCGTCGACGTGATGAGCGGGGTGCTGCGGGAAAAGGCGGCCGCCGGGGTGCCGGTGGTGTTCTCCAGCCACCAGCTGGACCTCGTCGAGCGGCTCTGCGACCGGGTCGGGATCATCCGCGGGGGCCGGATGGTCGCCGTCGGCACGGTCGGCGAGCTGACCGCGGGCGCGAGCAGCAAGCTCGTGGTCACCGCGCCGGCCGCGCGGCCCGGCTGGGCCGGGAGCGTGCCCGGGGTGCGCGTCGTCGAGGACCGCGGCGCCACCACCGTGCTCGACCTCGACCCGGGCGCCGACGACCAGGCCGTGCTCGCCGCGGCGCTGAGCACCGGGCCGGTCACCGAGTTCAGCCGCCGTCGCCGGTCGCTGACCGAGCTCTTCCGCGACGCGGTGTCCGACGAGGGAGAACGATGAAGAAGCTGACCGGACGGCGGGCCGTCTGGCTCGTGCTGAAGCGCGAGCTGAACACGCGGCTGCGCACGCGGTCGTTCGTGATCGGCACCGCGGTGCTGCTCGTGCTGCTGCTCGGCTACGTCGGGTTCCAGACCGCGCTGGCCGGCTCGGCGGACCGGAGCAAGGTCGGGCTGACCGGGCAGGCGACCGGGATCGCCAAGCAGCTGCAGGTCGCCGCCGCGCAGTCCGGCCGCCAGGTCGAGACCGTCACCGTCACCGACCCCGCCGAGGGCCGCGAGCAGGTCGAAGACGGCGACCTCGACGCGCTCGTCTCGGGCAGCGCGGCGAAGCTGACCGCCACCTACAAGTCCAGTTTGGACGATCAGCTGCGCCGGGTGCTCGACCAGGTCGCCCAGCAGCAGGTGCTCGACGGCGTCCTGTCGTCCGCGCAGCTCGAACCGGCCGACGTGATGGCGCAGGTGAACAGCACCCACGTGCAGGACGAGCCGCTCTCGCCCGAACCGGCGGACCACACGCAGCGGCTGGTCCTCGGCCTGATCGTCGCGTTCCTGCTCTACATGAGCATCATCACCTACGGGATGATGGTCGCCCAGGGCGTGGTCGAGGAGAAGTCGAGCCGGGTCGTGGAGCTCCTGCTCGCCAGCGTCCGGCCGTGGCAATTGTTGCTGGGCAAGGTGATCGGCATCGGCCTGGTCGGCCTGACCCAGCTGGTGATCCTCGGCGCGGCGGGCCTGCTGGCGGCGACGGCGACCGGCGTGTTCACCCTGTCCGGCTTCGCGACCGGCGCGGTGCTGTGGGGCCTGCTCTGGTACCTGCTCGGCTTCCTGTTGTACGCCACGATCTACGGCGCGCTCGGCTCGCTCGTGTCCCGGCAGGAGGACACGCAGGCGGTCGTCGGGCCGCTGAACATCATCCTCATCGTCGGGTTCGTCGCGGGCATCAACCTGCTCCTGCAGGACCCCTCGGGCACGGCGGCGAAGGTCGTGTCACTGATCCCGCTGCTGTCCCCGATCCTGATGCCGGCCCGCATCTCGACGGGCGCGGCGGCGGGCTGGGAAATCGGGCTGTCGCTGGCTTTGACGCTCGCGCTCGTCGCGTTGCTGACGTGGGTCGGCGGGAAGATCTACGGCAACAGCGTTCTGCGGATCGGCAGCCGCATCAAGCTGTCGGAGGCCCTGCGTGGCTGACGTGCGGACGGCCGGGCCGGACGACGTCGCGGCGATCGTCCCGTTCGGTGAGGCGCACATCCGGCCGCACTACACGCCGTTGATCGGCGCGGCCGCCGCGGATGCACAGGTCCGCGACTGGTGGAACGAACCGCACCTCGCCGCGGCGGTGGCCGCCGGACGGGTGGTCGTCGCCGAGGACGACGGCGGGCTCGTGGGCGTCGGGCAGCGTGGCCACGATGGGACCGACCCCGTGGTCTACAAGCTCTACGTCCATCCCGAGCGCCGGGGCCGCGGACTCGGCCCGCGCTTGCTCGACGCCCTGGTCCGGCAGCTGCCCGCCGGCGCTGGCCGGCTCCTCATCGAGCACTTCGCGGCCAACGTGCGGGCCGGCGCGTTCTACGAGCGCGAGGGCTTCACCGTGGATCGGATCGAGCCGAGCCCCACCGGCGACCCCCGGCTCGCCGTCGTGTGGCGCGCCCGCCCGCTGATCACGACGTGATCTTTCCGTACCGCTCCAGGGAAACCTGGCGCTCGTGCGCGTGGTCGACCATCGGCTCCGGGTACTCCTCCGGCCGTTCCTTCAGCTGGTGCACCGCTTTGCCCTGGACCGGCCTCAGCTCCGGCACGTACTTCCGGACGTAGTCGCCGTTCGGGTCGAACTTCTCGCCCTGCGTCGTCGGGTTGAAGATCCGGAAGTACGGTGCCGCGTCGGTGCCGCAGCCCGCGACCCACTGCCAGTTCAGCTGGTTCGACGCCAGGTCGCCGTCCACGAGGTGCTTCATGAAGTGGCGCGCGCCCAGCCACCACGGCAGGTGCAGGTCCTTCACCAGGAAGCTCGCGACGACCATCCGCACCCGGTTGTGCATCCAGCCCTCCGCCAGCAGCTGCCGCATCCCCGCGTCGACGATCGGGTAGCCGGTCCGGCCCGCGCACCAGCGCTCGAACGCCTCGGGGTCGTCGTCGTGCCGCATCCCGTCGAACCGCTTGTCGTAGTTCTCCCGCGCGGTTTCCGGGCGGTGCCAAAGAACATCGGCGTGGAACTCGCGCCAGCAGATCTCACCGCGCAACGACTTCGCGCCCGCGCGGTCGTCGCCCGCCAGGTCCGCCAGGATGGTCCGCGGGTGGATGTTCCCCCAGCGCAGGTACGGCGAAAGCCGCGTGGTGCCCGCGCGGTCCGGCCGGTCGCGGTCTTCGTCGTAGGTTTCGATGCCGTCGTCGAGGAACGCGTGCCAGACGTCGAGCGCGGCCCGCTCGCCCGGCTCGGGCAGGGTCGCGGAAACCCGGGGCGCGCGAGGGATCTTCAGCGACCGCGGCGGTTCGACCCAGTCCACAAGGGACGGTCCGGTGTCCGCCGGCGAGTGCCAGCCGCGTGCTGTCCATGCCCGGTGGAACGGCGTGAAGACGCGGTACGGGTCGCCGTCCGGCTTGGTGACCTGGCCGGGCGTCACCGCGTACGGCGAACCGGTCTCGACCCAGTCGATGTTGTGCTCCGCCAACGCCTTCGCCACGGAAGCGTCCCGGCGGCGGCCGTACGGGCCGGTGTCGGCGCTGACGTGCACCGCGGCCGCGCCGATCTTCTTCGCGGCGCGGACCACTTCCACGGCCGGCTCGCCGCGCACGAGCATCAGCCGTCCGCCGAGCTGCTCGTCCAGCTTTTCCAGGCACCCGTATAGGAAGGCCTCACGCGGGGCACCGCCGGGCTTGAGCAAGGCCTCGTCGAGGACGTACAGCGCGAGCACGTGCTTGCTGTGCTTCGAGGCTTCGAGCAGGGCCGCGTGGTCGCCCAGCCGCAGGTCGCGGCGGAACCACAGGACGACGGGCGCTTCTCTGGTCACGCGGTCCAACGATAAGCGCCCCGCCGTGCGGGTGCACGACGGGGCGGTTACCGGGGTGAGCCTTTAACGCTCCGACATCGGGGTGTAGTCCCGCGAAGCGTGGCCGGTGTAGATCTGCCGCGGGCGGCCGATCTTGGTGGCCGGGTCGTTGATCATCTCGCGCCAGTGCGCGATCCAGCCCGGGAGCCGGCCCAGCGCGAACAGCACCGTGAAGAACTTCGTCGGGAAGCCCAGCGCCCGGTAGATCAGGCCGGTGTAGAAGTCCACGTTCGGGTACAGCTTGCGCGAAACGAAGTACTCGTCGGAAAGCGCGACCTCTTCGAGCTTCTTGGCGATGTCGAGCAGCTGGTCGCCGCCCTTCAGCTTGCCGAGGATCTCGTCGGCGGTGTTCTTGATGATCTTCGCGCGCGGGTCGTAGTTCTTGTACACCCGGTGCCCGAAGCCCATCAGCTTCACGCCCTTTTCCTTGTTCTTCACGCGCTCGACGAACTTGGCGACGTCGCCGCCGTCGTTCTTGATGCCCTCGAGCATGTCGAGGACCGCCGCGTTCGCGCCGCCGTGCAGCGGGCCGAACAGCGCGTTGATGCCCGCCGAAATCGAGGCGAACAGGTTGGCCTCGGACGAGCCGACCAGGCGCACGGTCGACGTCGAGCAGTTCTGCTCGTGGTCGGCGTGCAGGATGAACAGCAGGTCCAGCGCCTTCGCGATGTCCGGGTCGACCTCGTACGGCTCGGCCGGGAAGCCGAAGGTCATGCGCAGGAAGTTCTCGACCAGGCCGAGCGAGTTGTCCGGGTACAGCAGCGGCTGGCCCACGGACTTCTTGTACGCGTAGGCGGCCAGGGTCGGGACCTTGGCGAGCAGCCGGATGGTGGACAGCTCCACGTTCGGCTCGTCGAACGGGTCGAGCGAGTCCTGGTAGAAGGTCGACAGCGCCGACACCGCGCTGGACAGGACGGGCATCGGGTGCGCGTCGCGCGGGAAGCCGCTGAAGAAGGCCTTCAGGTCCTCGTGCAGCAGCGTGTGGCGCTGGATCTTCTCGGTGAAGTCGGCCAGCTGGGCCTGGGTCGGCAGCTCGCCGTAGATCAGCAGGTACGAGACCTCGACGAAGGTCGACTTCTCGGCCAGCTGCTCGATCGGGTAACCGCGGTAGCGGAGGATGCCGGCGTCACCGTCGATGTAGGCGATGGCGGACGACGCGGAGCCGGTGTTGACGAAACCGGGGTCGTAGGTGATGTACCCCGTCTGCGCCAGCAGCTTCCCCAGTTCGATCCCGGGCGCGCCCTCGACCGGGTGGACGATCTTGAACTCGTGCTCGCCACTCGGCAGGGTCAGCTTCGCGGTATCGCCGCCGGACTGCCCCGCAGTCGTCGCGTCGGACATGCAAGTCCCTCTCACGTTCGGCACGGAGCGGCGGCGCCTGTACGTTTCACAGGTAGCCACGTGTTCACGCGAGGAAACACTGGCGCCTCGCTGCACACCGCCCCGCTGGGGTATGAAGAATGCCCCTCTACGCTAGTCGAGGAACCGGTGTTCGCGCAGCGGTGGCGTTGCTCCTGGGGGGCCCTTTGGGACCAGGTTCACACGCTCGACGCCATATCCGCGGACGTCGGCGGCTCGGCACCGCTGCGGGACACCGTGATCGACGCCGCTTTCGCCGCGAAAGCGAGGGCGTCGCGCCACGCGTCCGCGTCGAGGGAAGCCAGGTCGGCGACCTGCCGGGTGTGCAGCCAGGCCAGCAGCGCGCCCTGCACGGTGTCGCCGGCGCCGATCGTGTCGACCACCTCGACCTTCCGCGACGGCACGTGGGCCAGCTCACCTGCGGCGGTGATCACCGCGAGCCCGTCGGCGCCCCGGGTGAGCACCACGGCGTCCACACCGGACTCGACCCACGTCTTCGCGGCCGCGAGCGGGTCGGCGCCGCCGGTCAGCCACGCGGCGTCGTCGTCGGAGATCTTGAGCAGCCGGACGTCCGGCAGCCAGGACGCGAACCGGGCGCGGTAGGCCGCCGGGTCGGTGATCAGCGCCTCGCGGATGTTCGGGTCGAGGACCGTCAGCACGCCGCGCGCGGCCTCGCGCCGCAGCATCGCCTCGTACACCGAAGCGCCGGGCTCGAGGACCATGCCGAGGGTGCCGAGGGAGAGCGCGGTCACGTTTTCCGGAAGCGGTCCCGGGTCGGCGACGAGCCGGTCCGCCGTGCCCTCGACGTAGAACGTGTAGCGCGCGGCACCCTTCGCGTCGAGCGCGACGACGGCGAGCGTCGTCGGCTCGTCCCCGCGCTGCAGCAGCGCCGTGTCGACGCCGGAGCCGTGCAGCCGCTCGACCATGGCATCGCCGAAGCGGTCGGTCGACACGCGGGACAGGAACGCCGCCGGCACGCCGAGCCGTCCGGCCGCGAGGGCGACGTTGTACGGACCACCGCCCAGCCGGGGCAGCAGCGCGCGCAGCCCACCGTCCATAGTGGAATCCAGGGGGTCGCCGGGAACCAGGTCGACCAGAGCTTCTCCGCCTACGACGATCACGCGGGGAGTTTATCCATTGCGGGCTGACAATTCCTGTCCGCTATTTGTTCAGCCCGCCGAGCAGCAACTCACCCAGAGCGGTGAACGCTTCGGCGTCGGAAACTTCGGTGCGCTGGCCGAGCACGCCGGTCTGGATGCCCTCGATGATCAGCCCGGTCATCTCGGCCACCAGCCGGGCGTGGACGTCCCGGAACACCCCGTCGGCGACGCCCTTGTCGATGAACCGCCGGAGCCGCTGGGCCGCGAACCGGCTGTTGACCTGGTAGGCCTCGCGCGCCGGCCCGAACTCGGCGAGGTCGCGCATGAACGCCGCCGACGCCCGGTTCAGGTGCTCGGAGACCCCGGCCAGGTACTCCCCGATGAGCTTGCGGGCGTCGTCGATCCCGGCGATGCGCTCCTCGATCCGCTCCGCGGCGCCCCGGAAGAAGTGCGTGACGACCTTGACGGCGAGCTGCTCCTTGCTGGGCGCGAGCGCGTAGAGCGTCGACTTCGAGCAGCGCAGGCGCCCGGCGAGGTCGTCGAGGGTGAAGGCGACGAAGCCCTCGGCGAGAAAGAGCGCCTCCAGGTCGGCGAGCAGGGCGCGCTGGCGCGCGGTCGGCCGTCGGCGGGGTTCGGGGCGCATCGGCTCACTATCTCCTACGTCTTCCGGCCACCCCAGGCCTGTCGTACTGTACTCTGATCGAGCCCACAGTACTGTTTTCAGTACCGCTTTGGAGGACGACGATGCCCGCCGAACGCCTGCTGCCTTCTTCCGAGGCCGAAGCCCTGGTCGACCTGGCCCGGGAGATCGCCCGCGACGAGCTGGCTCCCCGCGCGGCGGCGGCCGAAGAGGCGGAAGAGTTCCCGCGCGAGCAGTTCCGCCTGCTCGGCAAGTCCGGCCTGCTGGGCCTGCCGTACCCGGAGCGCTGGGGCGGCGGCGACGTCCGGTACGAGGTGTACCTGCAGGTCTTGGAGGAGCTGGCGACCGCGTGGATGACGGTCGGCGTCGGGCTGTCGGTGCACACGATGTCCTGCTACGCGCTGGCCGAGTACGGCACGGATTCCCAGCGCGCCGAGTGGCTCCCGGACATGCTCGAAGGCTCGCTGCTGGGCGCGTACGCGCTTTCGGAGACGAACGCGGGTTCGGACGCGGCCGCGTTGTCGACCCGCGCCCGGCTCGACGGCGCGGACTACGTGGTGAACGGGACTAAGGCGTGGATCACGCACGCGGGCGTGGCCGACTTCTACACGACGATGGTCCGCACGGGTGCCGACGAGATCTCGTGCCTCCTGGTCGACGGCGCCACCGAAGGCCTGTCGGCGGCCCCGCGCGAGCGGAAGATGGGCCTCACCGGCTCCCCCACCGCCCAGCTGATCTTCGACGGCGCCCGCGTGCCGGCGTCCCGCCTGCTGGGTTCGGCGGGCGACGGCCTGCGGATCGCCCTGGCGTCCCTCAGCTCGGGCCGGCTCGGCATCGCGGCGTGCGCGGTGGGCCTGGCCCAGGCGGCACTGGACGAGGCGGTGGCGTACGCGAAGGGCCGCTCGCAGTTCGGCCGCGCGATCATCGACTTCCAGGGCGTCGAGTTCCTCCTCGCCGACATGGCGGCGACGGTGGAGTCGTCGCGGGCGACGTATTTGGAGGCCGCGCGGCGGCGTGACCGCGGGCTGCCGTTCCAGCGCCAGGCGTCGATCGCGAAGCTGGTGGCGACCGATGGGGCGATGAAGGTGACGACGGACGCGGTCCAGGTCCTGGGTGGGGCCGGGTACACGCGGGACTTCCCGGTGGAGCGGTACATGCGGGAGGCGAAGGTGCCGCAGATCTTCGAGGGGACGAACCAGATTCAGCGGATGGTGATCGCGCGGGAGCTGAAGAAGGCCTGATCGGGCAGCTTCTGTCACACGGTTGGGACACCTACGGTTACTCCTGGTTGCACCTGAGCCGTGAGACAATGCCGGGCGACGTGAGGAGCCGTTGTGATTGCACTTCCCAAGCCGGGCCCCGCTCGCAAGTGGGAGATCCCCGATCACCTGCTGACGATCGAGGAGTACGCGGCGCTCGGTGAAACCGACACAGGTTTCACCGAACTCGTGGAAGGCCGCGTCGTGATGTCCCCCAGTCCCAGCCGAAAGCACAACAGAGCCGCTTACCTGCTGGGCCGGCAGCTGGAACCGCAGCTGCCGCCGGAACTCGACTTCACGCCGGACATCGACGTCGACCTCGGTTTGGTGCCTCGCGGTGAACCGGGTTTCTCGCGCCGCCCCGACCTCCTTGTCACCTACCGCGAGGCGCGTGCTCGCGTGGATCGACAAAACGGCATGTACCGCGCCGACGAGGTGGTCCTGGTCGTCGAGATCGTGTCGCCGGGTTCGAAACGCACCGACTACCACGTCAAGCACGACGAGTACGCCGACGCCGGAATCCCGCACTACTGGATCATCGACACGAGCGAGCCCATCTCCCTGGTCGCCTGCCACCAAGCCGGTGAATTCGGCTACCTGGACGCGTCCGCGGTCACCGGCACCTTCACGACCGACGTCCCGTTCCCGGTCAAGATCGACCTCGACGCCCTCCTCGACTGACCCGACCCGGTCGAGCGAACCCCGTCCCACCCGCGGGACGGATACCGTTTCGCACATGCCCGACCAGCTGTTGTCCGTCGAGGAGTACCGCGCGCTCGGGGAGACCGACCGCGGCTTCACCGAACTGGTGGAAGGCCGCGTGGTGCCCTCACCCGGCGCCGGCCGCGCGCACAACATGGCCGCCTGCCGGCTGGCCGGGCAGCTGGAACGCCAGCTGCCGCGCGACCTCGCGTTCGCCCTCGGCACCGACGTGGACCTCGGCTTGGCGGCACCCGGCGAGCCGGGCTTCTCCCGCCGCCCGGACCTGCTGATCTTCGACCGGACGGCCGCCGACCCGATCCGCGCTGAGCACGTCGCGGTGGTCGTCGAGATCGCGACAGCGGGCTCGCGGCGCACGGACTACCGCGTGAAGCACGACGAGTACGCGGACGCGGGCATCCCGCACTACTGGATCGTCGACCTCGCCGACCCGGTCACCCTCATCGCCTGCCAGGGCTACCAGGACGCGGCCGCGGTCACCGGCACCTTCGCGACCGAAGAACCGTTCCCGGTCAAGATCGACCTCGACGGACTGCTGTCACCAGTACGAACAACCTGAGGAGCAGCTGTGGCCGCACTTCCCGAGCCAGACCCTGGCCGGCGGTGGGAGATCCCCGACGAGCTGCTGACGATCGAGGAATACGCGGCGCTCGGTGAAACCGACACAGGCTTCACCGAACTCGTGGAAGGCCGCATCGTGCTGTCACCCAGCCAGAAGCCCGGGCACAACCTCGCGCAGTTCGAGCTGGCGCGGCAACTCGACAGGCAGGCCCCAGGCAGCCTCAGGGTCGTTCCTGGCACCGATGTGGATCTCGGCCTGGCGCCACCCGGCGGACCCGGCTCTTCCCGCCGACCTGACCTGATGCTCGTCGACAAAGCCGCGATTGCCCGCGTTCACCAGGACAAAGACATGATTCGGGCCACAGAGGTAGCCCTGGTCGTGGAAATCGTGTCGCCGGGCTCGAAGCGCACCGACTACCGCGTGAAGCACGACGAGTACGCCGACGCGGGCATCCCGCACTACTGGATCGTCGACCTCGCCGACCCGGTCACCCTGATCGCCTGCCAGGGCTACCAGGACGCCGCCGCGGTCATCGGCACCTTCGCGACCGAAGAACCGTTCCCGGTCAAGATCGACCTGAACGCCTTGATCGAGCAGCACGCCGGAACCGCCCGGTAACCGGCGTGCTGCTCGAAGCTCAGCGGGACTCGCGGTAGCGGCGGTCCTTCGAAACGCCCTCACCCAGCGTCTCGTCGAAGTGGTACACCTCGTCACCCCGGACGAAGACCCTCAGGGCGCGGTTCATCACGTCCAGCGGGTCGCCCGACCACAGGACCACGTCCGCGTCCAGGCCCGGCTTCAGCGAGCCGATCTGCTCGTCCAGGCCCAGCATCGACGCCGGGTTGACGGTCAGCGAACGCAACGCCGTTGCCGGGTCGAGGCCGTCCTTCACCGCGAGGGCCGCCTGGTAGACCAGGAAGTTGATCGGGATCACCGGGTGGTCGGTCGTGATCGCGATCTTCACGCCCGCGCGGGCCAGGATGCCGGCCGAGCGGAGGGTGCGGTTGCGCAGCTCCACCTTGGACTTCGTGGTGAACAGCGAGCCCAGGATGACCGGGACGTCGCGCGAAGCGAGCAGGTCCGCGATCAGGTGGCCTTCGGTGCCGTGGTTGATCACCAGCTTGTAGCCGAACTCGTCGGCCAGCCGCAGCGCCGTGACGATGTCGTCCGCGCGGTGGACGTGCTGGTCCCAGTACAGCTCGCCGTCGAGGACCTTCGACAGCGTCTCCAGCGTCAGGTCGATCTCGTGTGGCTTGCCCTCGGACTCGGCGTGCGCGCGCTTCGCCTGGTAGTTGCGGGCCTTGGTGAAGGCCTCGCGCAGGATCGCCGCGACGCCCAGCCGCGTCGACGGCGTCTGCTTCTTGTCGCCGTACACGCGCTTCGGGTTCTCGCCGAGCGCGCTCTTCACGCTGACCTGCTCCGCGAAGACCATGTCGAGGATGCTGCGGCCCCAGGTCTTGACGCCGATCGTCTGGCCGCCGATCGGGTTGCCCGAACCCGGCTTGATGACGACGCTCGTGACGCCGCCGGCCAGCGCGTCGTCGAAGCCCGGCTCGTACGGGTCGATGCCGTCGATCGCGCGGAAGCGGGCGCCGTTCGGGTCGGTCATCTCGTTGGTGTCGTTGCCGGACCAGCCCTCCCCCTCCTCGTGGACGCCGAGGTGGGCGTGCGCGTCGATGAAGCCGGGCAGCACCCAGGTGCCCGCCGCGTCGACGAGCTCGGCGTCCTCCGGGATGTCGACGTCGGCTTCGGCGCCGATCGCGACGATCTTGCCGCCGTCGATGAGGACCGTGCCGCCGTCGATGGGTTCACCGTCGATGGGGACGACGTAGCCCCCGACAATTGCCTTCGCCATAGTTCGCCACGCTAACGAACTCCTCCGGGCGGGTGCACGCGGGCCTTCTCCAAGTGCACCAGCTCGTGGTTGTGCTCGGGCGTCCGGTGCGTCTCGCGGTAGCCGTGCTTGGCGTACAGGTGCAGCGGGCCGACGCTGTTCGACCCGGTGAAGAGCCGGAAAACCGTCACCTCCGCGGGCGCGGAGGACTCCGCGAACCGCAGCAGCCCGCTCCCCAGCCCGGCGCCCTGCCGGTCCGGCGCCACGACGAGCCGGCCGATCACGCCGACGTGCCCGGTCACCGTCAGGCGCACCGACGCCACCAGCCGCCCGTTCTCGCGGATGCCCCAGGACAGGCCCGCCAGTGCCGCGCGCGTCTCGTCGAGCGTCTCCAGCAGCGGCGGCAGGTCGAGGTCGCCGTGCGCGCGGGCTTCGGTGACGTACGCGGCGCGCTGCAGCGTCAGCACCTCGCCCGCGTCGGCGGGACCCAGCCGGTTCACCGGACGCGGATGCCCCAGCTGCCCGACCACGACGCCGACGGCTCCAGCTCGATCAGGTCGGTGCCGGTGTTGAGCGCGTCGGCCGGGCAGGTCATCGGCTCGATGGCGACGGCGCGGCCTCGGCCGACCAGGTCGTCCGGCGTGAAGACCTGCGCCCAGCGGAAGTCGGGGCCGGTCCAGACGACCAGCTGCCGGTCTTCGTGGGACAGCACGAACTGGTGCTCGCCGTCGGAAGCGGACAGCGAGCCGAACGCCGTGTCCAGGTTGACGCCTTCGAGCACGCGGCCGCCGCGGAAGTCGTACTCCGTGCCCTCGACGTCCTGCTCCGGCGCGTACGGCATCTGCTGGTCGCCCTCGTACGGGCGGACGCGGCTCGCCGGCAGCGTCAGGGTCAGCTCGTCGGTCGGGACGTCGCCGATCCGGAAGTACGGGTGCGTGCCGACGCCGACGCCGATCGGCTGCTCGCCCTCGTTGCGGATCTCGTGCGTCACGGTCAGTTCGCGCGGCGCGAGCTCGTAGGTCACCGTCGCGCGCAGCGGCACCGGCCAGCCCGGCTGCGCCTCGACGTCGACGGCCAGGGTGATCGACGACTCGGCGTGCTCGAGCAGCTCCCACTCGAGGTGGCGGGTCAGGCCGTGGATGGCGTTGCCGCGTGCCTCCTCGGTGATCTCGAGCTGCTGCTCCTCGCCCTGGAAGGTCCACTTCCCGGCCTTGGTCCGGTTCGGCCACGGCAGCAGCACCTGGCCGGCGCCCTTCGGCGGCTTCTCGTCTTCGCCGAACTCCTCGACGTACGGCACTCCGCCGACCTCGAAAGCGCGCAGCCCGGCGCCGATTTCGGTGACGACGGCGCGCGCGTTGCCGCGGGTGATCTCGAACTGCTGACCGGTGGGGTTGCCCATGGCACGACCTTACCGATCCGCGAAATCACTAGACCGGTCGTCATAGTTTGCGCTACGGTCGTGCCATGGTCCGTCGCACCGACACGCGGCAGCGGATGCTCGACACCGCCGCCGACCTGTTCCAGACCCAGGGCTACCACGCCACCGGCCTCACCCAGCTGACGACGGCGGGCGGCGCGCCCAAGGGCTCGTTGTACTTCCACTTCCCCGGCGGCAAGGAACAGCTCGCCGCCGAAGCCGTCCGGCTTTCCGGTGAGCGCACCGGCGCGATCCTGGAAGCGATCCTCCGCGACGCGCCCGACGCGCCGACCGCCGTCACCCGGGCGATCGACGCGCTGGCGAGTTTCCTGACCCAGTCGGACTTCCAGCGCGGATGTCCACTCGCGACGGTCGCATTGGACGCCGCCGCGGCGAGCGAGCCGATCCGCGAAGCCTGCGCGGACGGCTACTCGTCGTGGCACACGATCTTCGCGGATTACTTTGCCGCGCAAGGCCTTCAGGCCGAGCGCGCGGACGAGCTCGCCACCGTCGTGCTCGCCGCGATCGAAGGCGGGCTGCTGCTGGCCCGCACCCGCCGCGACCTCGCGCCGCTGCGCGCCGTCGCCACCCACCTGCACACCACCCTCGACCGGGAGTTCTCCTGATGCGCGTCCACCACCTGAACTGCGGCACCATGCGCCCGCTCGGCGGCGGGCTGATCGACGGCAAGCCGGGCTTGTTCCGGCGCGCCACCATGGTCTGCCACTGCCTGCTGCTCGAGACGGACACCGGGCTCGTGCTCGTCGAAACCGGCATGGGCACGCCGGCCGCGGTCGACCGCGCCGCCTGGCTCGGCGCCGGGTTCGTCCGCCAGTCGAACCCCGTCCCGGATCCGGCGCAGACCGCGATCGCGCAGATCCGCGCGCTCGGGTTCGACCCGACGGACGTCCGCGACATCGTGCTGACCCACCTCGACCTCGACCACGCGGGCGGGCTGATCGACTTCCCGTGGGCGCGCGTGCACGTCTACGCCGAAGAGCTGCGTGCGTTCACCGAACCGCGTGACGCCGCCGAACGCGGCCGCTACCGCCGGATCCAGTTCGCCCACGGTCCACAATGGACGTCCTATGCGGACACCGGCGAGCCGTGGTTCGGCTTCGACGCGGTGCGCCGGCTCGACGGCCTGCCGCCGGAGATCCTGCTCGTCCCGCTCTCCGGGCACACGCGCGGCCACGCCGGCGTCGCCGTCGACACCGGGAGCGGCTGGCTGCTCAACGCCGGCGACTCGTACTTCTTCCACGGCCAGGTCGATCCGGCCGCGCCGAACTGCCCGCCCGGGCTCAAGTGGTTCGAAGGCCGCATGGAGACGGTGCGGGGTGCCCGGCTGGACAATCACCGCCGCCTGCGCCAGCTTGTTCAGGAGCACGGCGACGAGGTCACCGTCTTCGCCGCGCACGACGAGACCGACTTCCTCCGGCTGAGCACCAGGAGCAGCGTATGAAGGTGCACCACCTGAACTGCGGATCGATGCGCCCGGCGGGCGGCAAGCTGCTCGACGGCGAGCCCGGCCTGCTGCGGCGGGCGGAGCTGGTCGCGCACTGCCTGCTGATCGAGACCGGCGACGGGCTGGTGCTGGTCGACACCGGGTTCGGCAGCGCGGGCGTGACCCGGCCCGGCGAGTGGCTGGGCCGTCCGTTCCTCACGATGGTCGGCGCCAAGCCCGTGGCCGCCGAGACGGCGGTCGCGCAGATCAAGGCACTCGGCCTCGACCCCGCCGACGTCCGCCACATCGTGATGACGCACCTCGACGTCGACCACGCGGGCGGCCTGGCCGACTTCCCCAACGCCGTCGTGCACGTCCGCGCCGAGGAGCACCGCGCGGCGACGGCCCCGGCGAACGCGGCGGAGAAGAACCGCTACCGGGCGGCCCAGTTCGCGCACCGGCCGCTGTGGAGCACGTACGACGAGACGGGCGAGCCGTGGTTCGGCTTCGAAGCGGTCCGCTCGCTGAAGGGGCTGCCGGAGGAGATCCTGCTGGTCCCGCTCACCGGCCACACGCGCGGCCACACCGGCGTCGCGGTCGACACCGGCGACGGCTGGCTCCTGCACGCGGGCGACGCGTACTTCTTCCACGGCCAGCTCGACCCGGTCGCGCCGCACTGCCCGCCGGGGCTGACGGCGTTCCAGAACCTCGTCCAGACCCTGCGCCGGCCGCGGCTGGAGAACCTGGCGCGGCTGCACGAGCTGGCGCGGGACCACCACGACGAGGTCAAGGTGTTCTCCGCGCACAGCCCGGTCGAACTCGCCGCGTTGCGCCGCTGAGGGAACCGGATGATCTCCCGGCACATCTGAGCCACGACGAAGGAGGCTCAGCGGTGACGAAGAAGTGGTGGAGTGCGGCCTTGACCGGGGCGGTCGCGGTGCTGGTCACGGCGTGCGGGAGCGGCACCCCGCCCGCACCGGCCGCCGCCGCGGCGCCGGAAGCGCCGCCGCTCGACCTGTCCGGGGTCGTCCTGCTGCAGCATTCGGCGGAGACCGGTCTCGACGACGTCGTCTTCGCCGATCCCGCCACCGGCGCGGCGAAGACGACCTTGTCGCTGCCCGGGTACGACAGCTCGCTGAACCGGTTCGACGGGCCGGCCACCAAGCTGGACCTCGTCTCGCCCGACGGTCAGTACGCGACGCTCGAAACCCAAGACGGCGTCGACGTCTTCAAGCTCAACGCCGCCGACCGGCGGTACGAACGCACCGGCATCGTGCCGGCCCCGGAGCGGTCGATGAGCGAGAAGGCGGCCAGGTTCCAGAACCCGCGGTTCGGACCGGCCGGGTCGAAGCTGTACTTCGACGACGACACGGCGGTGTACTCCGTCGACTACCGGCAGCTCGGGCAGCCGGTCAAGGAAGCCGAGATCGTGCCGAACAGCAGCTCCGACCAGCACGTCGAGGACTGGGCGATCGGCTCGCAGGGCGAAGTGCTGACCTGGAAGGACGCCCGGCACGCCGGCGAACTGTCCTACCTGACCGATTCGGCGGGCGCGATCGCCTACGCCGTCTACGAAGAACCCGACGCCGTCTACCAGTTCGTCACCGCGCTCGACACGACGACCGTGCTGATGTCCGCCATCACCGGCTCGGACGAGCACGGCGTCCTGATGCGCCTCTCGCTCGCCGGTGGAACGCCGCAGCTCACCAAGCTCGTCGACCGGTCCGAGCCGAGGATCGCCAAGACCGCGGCGGCCCCGGACAAAGCCGCCGTGCTTTACCAGACCGACCAGGACGAGTGGTTCCAATCGCCGGCCACGCCGGGCGCGATCGCGCGGCCCGCGCTCGGTCAGCTCAAGTCCACCGGGACGCTGTCGGAGCGGCAGCTCGTCGGCTGGGCCTGATCAGCTCGCGTCGACGGCCTGCTTGACCAGCGGCGCCATCTGCTCCGGGGTCATCTTGGCCGGGCCGGTGTAGTTGACCAGCACCGGCGTGCCCGCGACCAGCTCCGCCGTGGCGAGGGTGGCCGTCTTCTGCTCGTCGACGTAGTAGACGGCACCGTCCGGGAAACCGGCGACGTCCTTCGCGGCCGGCTTGGCCTTCTTGATCGACGCGACCATCTCGGCCGGCTTGCCCTGCTTGCCCTCGTAGCGGGTCACCGCGAGCGCGCCCGCGGCCTTGCCGTCCAGCTGGTACTCGCAGCTGCGGGCCTTGCCGCCGTTGGCCGCGTTGTCCTGCACCGGGCCCGGGACCGCCGTGAGGTTGTCCAGGAACAGCGCCTTCGACACGGCCGCGGCGGGCAGCAGCTTGCACGGGTCCAGCGACGCGGCGGCGGCGTTCGTGCTCGGCGCCGGCTTCGGGGCCGCGGATGACGACGTCGCGGTGGTGGGTTTGTCCCCCGAAGAGCAGGCGGTCAAAGCGGCAAAAGCGACCAAAACGACGGCTACGGTACGCATGTCCGCACCCTAGCCCGAACGGCCTACGCGGTCGGCGCCCGGTACCGCCAGAACGCCGGGAGCACGAACATCGCGGCGCAGACCAGCACGATGACCAGCAGGCCACCGCCGGTCGCGGCCGCCGTCGTGCCGAACGCGGCGGCGCCCCAACCGTGCGTCAGGTCGGCGATGCGCGGGCCGCCCGCGACGACGACGGTGAAGACGCCCTGGAGCCGTCCGCGCATCTCGTCGGTGGTCGCGACCTGCAGGATCGCCATCCGGTAGACCGCGCTGACCATGTCCGCGGCGCCGGCGAGCGCCATGAAGACGACGGCGAGCCACAGCGAGTGCGCGAGCCCGAACCCGGCGACCGCCGCGCCCCACGCGCAGATCGAGACGACCACCGCGACGCCCTGGCGGTGGATGCGTGTCAGCCAGCCGCTGAACAGGCCGATCAGCATCGCGCCGAGCGGCAGCGCGGCGTAGAGCCAGCCGAGCGCGGGCCCGCCGCCGGGCGGATCGCCGAACGTGCGCTCGGCCATCTCCGGGATCAGCGCCCGCGGCATGCCGAAGACCATCGCGATGATGTCGGCGACGAAGGACGCCAGCAGGATCTTCTGCCCGGCGAGGTACTTGAAGCCGTCGACGACGTCGCTGAGCCCGGCGCGCCGCGACGGCCCGTTGAGCGGCGGGATCGACGGCAGCCGCCAGACGGCGATGAGCGTGATCGCGAGGGCGACGACGTCGATCAGGTATAGCGTCGAGAGCCCGAGGACGGGGATCAGCGCACCGGCGAGCAGCGGGCCGAAGACCGCGCCGAAGGTCGACATGGTGGTGTTCAGCGCGTTCGCGGACGGCAGCAGCTCGGCGGGCACGAGCCGCGCGACGACCGCGCCGCGCGTCGGCATGTTGATCGCGAAGAACGCCTGGTTGACGGCGAGCAGGCCGAGGACGAGCCAGACGGACCCGAAGTTCGCGAAGGCCTGCAGCCAGAGCAGCGCGGAGGTGATCGCGACCCCGACGTTGGTGACGAAGAGCAGCTTCCGCCGATCGACGGCATCGGCGACGGCCCCGCCCCAGAGCCCGAAGACGAGCAGCGGCACGAGCGCGACGAGCCCGGTGAGCCCGACGTAGGCGGAGGACCCGGTGAGGTCGAAAACCTGCTTCGGCACCGCGACGGCGGTCAGCTGCGTCCCGACGGCGGTGACCACAGTGGACAGCCACAGCCGCCGGAAAGCCGGGATCTTCAGCGGCCGGGTGTCGACGATGATGCGTCCGAGGACCTTGCGCACGCCCGAGCGGGGCGGCATGGTCCCCGGTTCACCAGTCACAACCAACGAGCTTAGCTCGGCTAACTATCTCGGGTCTCGTGATTTACGTCGCCCGCGATCAGGTGACAGCGCTTCCGGACCGGCCCGGCGATGTCGTGAATGACTCATTCATGTCGTCGGACGACATGAATGAGTCATTCACTACGTCCGAGATCAGGGGGCGACGCGCTCCACGTGCCACCCGTCGTCAGTCCGCACGTACCGCAACCGGTCGTGCATCCGGTCCTCCCGCCCCTGCCAGAACTCCACCAGGTCCGGCCGGATCCGCCACCCACCCCAGTGCGGCGGCGCCGGGATGTGCTCCACGTCCGCGAAGCGCCGCTCGATCCCGCTCAACGCGTTGTCCAGCGCGCGACGCCCGTCGACCACCCGGGACTGCGGGGAAGCCCACGCCCCCAGCTGCGAACCGCGCGGGCGCTTCGCCCAGTACTCCGCCGTCTCCTTGGTGCCGACCTTCTCCACCTCGCCGCGGACGTGGACCTGGCGCTGGAGCGGGTACCAGGGGAACGTGACCGACGCGTACCGGGTCGCGGTCAGGTCGTGGCTCTTGGTCGACGTGTAGTTCGTGTAGAACACGACGCCGCGGTCGTCGAGGCCCTTGCACAGCACGGTGCGCGACGAGGGGCGGCCTTCGGCGTCCGCCGTCGCGAGGACCATCGCGTTCGGTTCGGCGATGCCGGCGGCGACGGCCTGGTTCAGCCAGCCCTGCAATTGGTCGGTCCACGTGGCGGCGAGCGCGGATTCGTCGAACGCGGCGCCGTCGTAGGCCACGCGCATTCCCGGAAGCCGTACTACGGCGTCTTCCACCTGGTCCTCGATTCCCGGCATCACGGCCAAACCTCCACGCCCGGTCGGGGCATCAGTCGACTTCGGCTCTAGGCACGTTAAGGCCTCGCGAGCTGCAGCGGAACCCACTGAACGGTGACACCCGCCACCACGTCGCGGCCACCAGCCCGTAACCGCAGGACAACAAGCCGTAACCCCCGCGTTACCCGCCGGACCAGGATCGATACAGGACGCACCTACCTTCGGCCCGTTCCCCACCACCCCGGAGGCAGGCATGACCGACACCCTGTCCAGCGCCGAAGAAAGCGCCCCGCCGAAACGCCGCTACGCCCCGCTCGCGGCCAACGAAAACCGCGAGGACTACTCACTGCGCTTCGCCGCTCATTCGTTCCGGAAATGGTCACCGTTCGTGGTCGCGACGACGGCGCTGGGCGGCATCGCCTACCTCGCCGATTTCGCGATCGGCGCCAGCATCGTCCTTTCCTACGGCTTCACGTCCGGGCTCCTCGCGATCCTCGCCGCGGCGGTCGTCATCTTCGTGACCGGCGTGCCCATCGCGGCCGCCTGCGCGAAGTCCGGAGTGGACATGGACCTGCTGACCCGCGGAGCCGGCTTCGGCTACTTCGGGTCGACGCTGACGTCGCTCGTCTACGCGAGCTTCACCGTCATCTTCTTCTCGCTCGAAGGCTCGATCATGGGCCAGGCGTTCGAGCTGGCCCTCGGCATCCCGCTGCCGGTCGGCTACCTGCTCGCCACGCTGATCGTGCTGCCGTTCGCGCTCTACGGCATGGGCGCGGTCGCGAAGATGCAGACCTGGACGCAGCCGCTGTGGATCGCGGGCCTGGTGCTGCCGTTCGTCGTCGTGCTGGTCCGCGAGCCGGGCAAGTTCGCCGAGTTCACGCACTTCGCGGGCACCGAGGGCGCCGGCGCCGGGTTCTCCGCGATCGGGTTCGGCTTCGGCATGGGTGTCGCGCTGTCGCTGATCGGGCAGATCGGCGAACAGGCCGACTACCTGCGGTTCATGCCCGAAAAGACGGCCGAGAACAAGCGGTCGTGGTGGGCCGCGGTGCTCGCCGCCGGCCCCGGCTGGGTGATCCTCGGCGCCGCGAAGCAGATCGGCGGGGCGCTGCTGGCGTTCCTCGCGCTCGGCGTCGTCGGGAAGACGCACGCGCTCGAGCCGATCGCGCCGTACCTCGAAGCGGTGAAGCCGGCGCTCGGCCCGGTGGCGCTGACGTTCGCCGCGCTGTTCGTCGTCGTCTCGCAGATCAAGATCAACACGACGAACGCGTACTCGGGCTCGCTGTCGTTCGCGAACTTCTTCTCCCGCGTGCTGCACAAGCACCCCGGCCGCGTCTGGTACGTGCTGGTCAACTGCGGGATCGCGCTCGCGCTGATGGAGTTCGGCGCGTTCGGCTTCCTGAACAAGATCCTCGGCTTCTACTCGAACGTCGCGATCGCGTGGATCGGCGCGGTGTGCGCGGACCTGGTGATCGCGAAGCCGCTCGGGCTCTCGCCGCGCTACATCGAGTTCAAGCGGGCCTACCTGCACAAGATCAACCCGGTCGGGTTCGGCTCGATGCTGGTCGCGTCGGCGGTGTCGATCGTGGCGTACTTCGGCGCGTTCGGGCCGTTCCTGGCGGCGTTCAGCCCGCTGCTCGCGCTGGTCATCGCCGTCGTGCTGGTGCCGGCGCTCGCCGTCGCGACGAAGGGGAAGTACTACCTGGCGCGGGAGAACACCGTCCTGACCCCGGAGGCCGACCCGCGCGCGACGCACACCTGCTCGGTCTGCGGCGACCCGTACGAGCTGCCGGACGTCGCGGACTGCGCGAAGCAGGACGGCCCGATCTGCTCGCTGTGCTGCACGCTCGACAACACCTGCCACGACGTCTGCCAGACGGCCGGCCCCGTTTCACTGGGCCTGCCGACGGTCCGGACGCCGTAAAATCCGTGAAGGCCCGTCACCCGCGTCCGCGGCAGGTGACGGGCCTTCACGTTGGCCGGCTTCCCCCCTGGTCCCCCTCCCGGCTCGACTCCTTCACGTCCGGGGCGGCGCCGGGGTTGCCCGGGAGTTCCGAGATCTTTTCCGGCCGCAGGATGGCGGCCAGCATCAGCGCGCGCAGCTCGGCGCCGACGTCTTCGACCGGCAGCGGCGGCTCGTGCGCCTGCCACGCGCGCAGCAGCCCGGTCGCCGCGCCGACCAGGGCGATCGCCGTCAGCCGGTAGTCGCGGTCGGGCGCGGCGCCGTGTTCGGCCGCGCGCCGCGCTTCGGTCTCGATGAAGGCCGCCCAGCGGTCGACCCAGACCTGGTGCTGCTCCTCCAGCTCCGCGCTGACGCCGATCGCTTCGACGTAGTTGAGCCGCGGCAGCCGGGGGTCGACGGTGACCGTGTCGATGAAGACGTCGAGCAGTGTCGCGATGCGGGTCACGGCGTCGGCGTCGGCGACCTCGTCGAGCGCGACCGTGACGTGTTCGAGCGCGAGGGTGTTGATCCGGTCGTGGAGGATGCGGAGCACGTCCTCCTTGCCGGTGAACTCCTCGTAGAAGTTCCGCGTCGACACGCCGGCGCGGCCGCACACCTCGGTGATCTTGGTGTGCCGGAAGCCGGTGGAGGTGAACAGCTCGAGACCGGCCGTGAGCAGCCGCTCCCGGCGGTCGGCGCGGCGTTGCTCGGGTGCGACGCCGCCGTACGTGCGAGCCACCGGTTGACTCCTCCTCCTGAGGGATTGCCAGATCCTACCGGTTCGGCTACTTTGTGAAAATTTTTGTTACCACAAGGCCTAGAACACGCGCAACGCCGTCACCGCGTCGGGGGCCAAGGACGTCGTGAGGGTGCCGCCCGCGGCGAGCGGCGTGCGGGACCACCACTCGCCCGACTCCGCCGGGAGTTCCGGGCCGCCGACCACCAGGTCGGTCGCCAGCACCCGGCGGCCCGCCAGCACCGCCAGGCTCCGATCCAGCGGAGAGCCGACCGAAAGCGTCTGGCGCAGCACCGGAACCCCGCCGCGGGTCACCGACTGCGACGTCGTCAAGGATCCCGGTGCCTCGCCCGCGCGACCCAGCACCAGCACCTCCCGCGTGTGCAGGTACGCGTCCGCGGCGAGCTCTCCGCGGAAGACCGCCGTGTGCCGGGCGCGGGAGGTGACCACCGTCGGCTCCGGCAGGTACTCCAGCGAGCCACCCGGTTCCACGACGACGTCCACAGTGGACAACGACGGTTCGCCGTGCAGGCCCGGCAAGGCGAGGGTCGCCGCCACGCCGGACAGCCGGAGGGACGCGCCCGGTCCTACGTGGACGGTGAGCAGCAGGTCGTCGCCGCCCAGCGGGGCCGTCGCCGAGTTGACCAGGTGGACCACCGCTGTCGGGCCGCGGCCCCGGCGGGGGAACAACGTCAACGGCGCCATCGAGCGCAGCTCGCGCAGCACCGTCCGCGAGCCGTCGAAGCACGCCGTCAACCGGGCGTGGGCCTTCACAGCAGGGAACGGACCCAGGCCGCGACCTCGGGTGCGTCCGGGGTGTCCACAAGGGACTGCGCGATGACCGGCAGCTCGCCCCGCATCCGGTGCGCGTCCGACGTCATCACCGCCATGTCCGCGTTCACCAGGTGCGCGATGTCGATCTTGTTGATCACCAGCAGGTCCGCCGTCGTGACGCCGGGGCCGCCCTTGCGCGGCACCTTGTCGCCACCCGCGACGTCCACCACGAAGATCTGGCTGTCGGCCAGCCCGCGGCTGAACACCGCCGTCAGGTTGTCGCCGCCGCTCTCGATGATCACCAGGTCCAGGCCCGGGAATTTCTCCTCCAGGCGCTCGACCGCGTCGAGGTTCGCGGTGATGTCGTCGCGGATCGCCGTGTGCGGGCACGCTCCGGTTTGGACAGCCTCGATCCGGGCCGGGTCCAGCACACCCGCGCGACGCAGGAAGTCCGCGTCCTCGGTCGTGTAGATGTCGTTGGTCACCACCGCGAGGTCGATCTCGTCGCCGAGCGCGCGGCACAGCGCCGCGGTCAGCGCCGTCTTGCCGGAGCCGACCGGGCCCCCGATGCCGATCCGGTACGCGCGACCGGCCGTCGGCGCCGCGTCGTAGTGGTCGGGGTCGGCGGCCGTCGGGTCGAAGTTGACCTCGTGGAAGTGGCCGTGACCGTGTCCGTGTTCAGCTAGCAAAGAGACGCACCTCTTCCTGGTGGTGCCGGGCGTGCGCCTCGGCGAACAGATCCAACGCGGGCGAGCCCGGCGACGGCAGCGACGCCGGGTCGTCCCCCGCCACCGCCGCCGCTTCCGTACAAACCGAAGCGAGGTCCAGCCGCGCCACGACGGCGTTGACCGCGAAGGGGTCCAGCCCCAGCAGCCGCACCGCCGCGCTCGCCGGCCCGCTCACCGCCAGGTACGCGGCCGCCATCGCCGCGTCGTACGGCGAACCGCCCGCGACCCCGACGAGCGCGCCGAGCACCACCGGGTGGTGCGGCCGTGGGGTCGCGGCCAGCAGCGCGTCCAGCACGGGAGACGGCCAGGCGATCCGCCCGGCTCGCGCGGTACCGCGCCCCTGAGCCCGGGACGCCTCGCGCTGCGCGAGCGACGGGGTGCGCGCGTCCAGCTCACCATCCAAAAGCGACCAATCACCGCCGTCGACGGCCGCGTGCGCCGAAGCGGCGGCGAAAACGGCGGCCAGGAAACCCGCGGTCCGCAACCGCCCGGACAGGAAGCCGGGCAGGTCACGCACGGACGTCACGAGCCGCCGCGCGACGACTTCCTCCAGCCCGCCACTGTGGACGTGCCCGCCGCCGGGGAAGCGGGAGTCCGCGAGGATCAGTGCCGAGAGGTCCATCAGAAGAGGAAGTACCGTTGCGCCATCGGCAGTTCCGTCACCGGCTGCGGTTCGACCAGCTCGCCGTCGACGTGCACCGCGAAGCTGTCCGGCTCGACGCGGACGTCCGGCGTGGCGTCGTTGAGCACCATGTCCGCCTTCGTTCGCGCGCGCATGTTCGACACGGCGACCAGCGGCCGCGTGATGCCGAACGTCTCGCGCAGGCCGCTGTCCAAAGCGGACGGCGCGACGAAATGCAGGCTCAGCGCCGCCCCGATCGAAGCGCCGAACATCGGGCGGGCCAGGACCGGCTGCGGCGTCGGGATGGACGCGTTCGCGTCGCCCATCGCCGCCCACGCCGGGAAGCCACCCTTCAGCACGACGTGCGGGCGGACGCCGAAGAACTTCGGCTCCCACAGCACCAGGTCCGCGAGCTTGCCGACCTCGACCGAGCCGATCTCGGTTTCCATCCCGTGCGCGATGGCCGGGTTGATCGTGTACTTGGCGACGTAGCGCCGGGCCCGCAGGTTGTCGGCCGCGCCGTCGCCGGGCAGCGCGCCGCGGCGGCGCTTCATCACGTGCGCGGTCTGCCAGGTCCGGATGATCACCTCGCCGATCCGGCCCATCGCCTGCGAGTCCGAGCTCATCATCGAGATGGCGCCCAGGTCGTGCAGGACGTCCTCGGCCGCGATCGTGGTCGGCCGGATGCGGCTCTCGGCGAAGGCGAGGTCCTCCGGCACCGACGGGTTGAGGTGGTGGCAGACGACCAGCATGTCGAGGTGCTCGTCGAGGGTGTTCGCCGTGTGCGGCCGGGTCGGGTTCGTCGACGACGGCAGCACGTTCGGCAGCGAGACGACCTGGATGATGTCCGGCGCGTGCCCGCCGCCGGCGCCTTCGGTGTGGTAGGCGTTGATCGAGCGCCCGCCGATGGCGTCCACAGTGGACTCCAGGAACCCGGCCTCGTTCAGCGTGTCGGTGTGGATCGCCACCTGGACACCGGCTTCGTCGGCCACGGTCAGGCAGGCGTCGATGGCCGCGGGCGTCGTGCCCCAGTCCTCGTGCAGCTTGAAGCCACCCGCGCCGGCCGCGAGCTGCTCGCGCAGGGCGTCGTGCCGGACGGTGTTCCCCTTGCCCAGCAACAGGACGTTGATCGGGTAACCGTCCATGGCGGACAGCATCCGGCCCAGGTTCCACGCGCCGGGCGTGACGGTGGTGGCCTTCGTGCCCTCGTTGGGACCGGTGCCGCCACCGACCAGGGTGGTCAATCCGGCGGCCAGCGCGGTGTCGACCAGCTGCGGGCAGATGAAGTGGACGTGGCAGTCGATGCCGCCCGCGGTGAGGATCTTGCCGTTGCCGGCCAGCACCTCGGTCGACGGCCCGATGACCAGTGCCGGGTCGACGCCGTCCATCGTGTCCGGATTGCCCGCCTTGCCGATGCCGACGATCCGGCCGTCGCGCACGCCGACGTCGGCCTTGACGACACCCCAGTGGTCGAGGATCACCGCGCCGGTGATGATCAGGTCCGGGGCACCCTCGGCGCGGGTCGCCGTGCCCTGGCCCATCGACTCGCGGATGACCTTGCCGCCGCCGAAGAGCACCTCGTCGCCGGAGCCGCCGGGGCCCATCGAGCGGTCTTCGGTGACCTCGATCAGGAGGTCGGTGTCGGCGAGCCGGATCCGGTCGCCGGTGGTCGGGCCGAACAGCTCGGCGTAGCGCTCGCGGTCGATCTGCGGCATTTCAGAACTCCCCCGAGAATTCGGACCGAAGCCCCGGAACGCGGCGCGCGCCGGCGAGCGGGACGAGATCGACTTCGCGTTCGACGCCGGGTTCGAAGCGCACCGACGTCCCCGCCGGGACGTCCAGCCGATGACCGCGGGCGAGATCGCGGTCGAATTCCAGGCCGGGGTTCACCGCGGCGAAGTGGTAGTGCGAGCCGACCTGGACCGGCCGGTCGCCGAGGTTGCGGACCAGCAGCCGCACGCGCGCGCGGCCGGGGTTCAGCTCGACCGGCTCGTCGCCGGGGATGATCTCACCTGGGTGCATCGGTCCGCCTTCACACGATCGGGTCATGCACGGTGACGAGCTTGGTGCCGTCCGGGAACGTGGCTTCGACCTGCACGGAGTCCACCATTTCGGGCACGCCGTCGAGCACCTGCGCACGCGAGAGCACGCTCCGGCCGCTCGCGACCAGCTCACTGACCGTGCGCCCGTCGCGGGCCCCTTCGAGGACGTGGTCGGTGATCAGCGCGACCGCCTCGGGGTAGTTCAGCCGGACGCCGCGGTCCAGCCGCTTGCGCGCGACGTCCGCCGCCACGTGGATGAGCAGCTTGTCGCGCTCCTGCGGACTGAGGTGCATCCGCTAGGTCTATCACCCGGACCAGGGCGGCGCCTGGTTCGGAAACATACCTTTAACCTGGGCTTCGTCACACTGAGTGGTGAAAATTCTCCCGCCGGACGGCCTCGGTGACTGAATCGTTCTCGTAATCGTGACCGAAACCACCGCTTCTTTCGATTGCCCCGTGGCGATCGAGGGAGCAAGGTCTATCCATCCGTGCGATGGCGCGCGCGTTCCGTGCGCATTTCCGTCCGCGCGTGCACCACCACCAAGACGGGGAAAAAAGCGCACCGAAAGGTTCCGCGAAACAGTGACTACCTCCACGATCAGCAAGCCACAGCCGTCCGGCCAACCCGACGACGGCTTCCGACCGGGTCTGGAGGGCGTCGTCGCCTTCCACACCGAAATCGCCGAACCCGACCGGGACGGCGGTGCGCTGCGCTACCGCGGCGTCGACATCGAGGACCTCGCCGGCAAGGTGACCTTCGGTGACGTCTGGGGCCTCCTCGTGGACGGCCGGTTCGGTCACGGCCTGCCGCCCGCCGAGCCCTTCCCGCTGCCGGTGCACACCGGCGACGTCCGGGTGGACGTCCAGGCCGCGCTGGCCATGCTCGCGCCGATCTGGGGCTACCGCCCGCTGCTCGACATCACCGACGAAGAGGCCCGCGAGCAGCTGGCCCGCGCCTCGGTGATGGCGCTGTCGTACGTCGCGCAGTCGGCGCGCGGCATCGGCCAGCCCGCGGTGCCGCAGGCGCGCGTCGACGAGGCCCACTCGATCACCGAGCGGTTCCTCATCCGCTGGCGCGGCGAGCCGGACCCGGCGCACGTCAAGGCGCTGGACGCGTACTGGGTGTCGGCCGCCGAGCACGGCCTCAACGCCTCGACCTTCACCGCCCGCGTCATCGCCTCCACCGGGGCGGACGTCGCGGCGGCCATGTCGGGCGCGATCGGCGCGATGTCGGGCCCGCTGCACGGCGGCGCCCCGGCGCGCGTGCTGCCGATGATCGAAGAAGTCGAACGCTCGGGCGACCCGGCGGGCCTGGTCAAGGGCATCCTCGACCGCAAGGAACGCCTGATGGGCTTCGGCCACCGCGTCTACCGCGCGGAGGACCCGCGGGCGCGCGTGCTGCGCCGCACGTGCCAGGAGCTCGGCGCGGCCCGCTACGAGGCGGCCGCCGCGCTGGAGCAGGCGGCGCTGGCGGAGCTGCGCGAGCGGCGTCCGGATCACCCGATCGAGACCAACGTCGAGTTCTGGGCCGCCGTGATCCTGGACTTCGCCCAGGTCCCGCCGCACATGATGCCCGCGATGTTCAGCTCGGCCCGCACCGCCGGCTGGGCCGCGCACATCCTGGAGCAGAAGCGCACCGGACGCCTGGTGCGCCCGTCGGCCAAGTACGTCGGCCCGGCGCCCCGCACCCCCGAAGACGTCGAGGGCTGGGAACTGGTCACCAAGCACTGACGCACGCTACGACGGAAGCGGCACTTTCATAGGGAAAGTGATCCGGAGGGCCTTCCTCCACATCACTTTCATAGGGAAAGTGCCGCTTCTTCGTGGGCGGAGGTGGCGGCGAGCATGGCCGTGAGCTGGTCGACCAGCCACGTGTCCAGGTGCTCGCGCGGGACCGTGCGCTCCTGGAGCCAGGACAACAAGGCGCCCTCGACGACCGCCGTCCAGCAGCGGAGCGTGAGCGAGAGCAGGGGCGACGGGTCCGTGACGGCGAGGGCGTCCAGGATCAGGGCGACCGCGCGGTTGCGGACCTCGTCGATCGCCGCGTCCGTGTCCGACGTCGCGATCACCGACCCGCTGCGCAGCAACGCGATGTACCCGGCCCGGTAGTGGTCGGCGACGTCGATCAGTCCGCGGACGGCCGCCCGCAGCCGGGTTTCGGGCGGGCCCTCCTCGAGGCCGGCCAGGCCGTCGATGAGGCCGTCGGTGACCGTGCGCAGGGCCTGCACCTGCAGCTCGCGCAGGTTCGGGAAGTACCGGTAGAACAACGGCCGCGACACCTCGGCGCGCGCGACGATGTCGTCCACTGTGACCAGTTCCGGCGCCCGCGAGCCGAACAGGTCGAGCGCGGCCTGGATCAGGTCGTCGCGGCGGGCCTGCGGCGACATCCGCCGCGGGCGGCTCACGGCGTCAGGTCCAGTTTCGCCGCCGCGCGCAGCAATCCCGGCGTCAGTCGCGAAAGGACCAGCGCGGCTTTCGCCTCCGGAGTGGACGGTGCGATCGCCGTGTCCTTCTCCACGGCGCGCAGGATGTCGCGCGCGACTCCTTCGGGCCCGAACCCGCGCCGGGCGTAGAGCTTCGAGCTTTCCTTCTGCCGGCGGCGTTGCTCCTCTTCGGACACTCCGACGAACGTCGTCGTGTTGGTGATGTTGGTCTTCACGATGCCCGGGCACACCGCCGTGACGCCGATGTGGTGCTCGGCCAGCTCGGCCCGCAGGCAGACGCTCAACGTCAGCACGGCGGACTTCGTCGTGGCGTACGCGGTCAGGATCTTCGACGGCAGGTAGGCGGCCGCCGAAGCGAGGTTGACGATCTGGCCGCCCTCGGCGCGCTCGGCGAGCATCGGCGCGAACGCGCGGCAGCCGTGGATCACGCCCCACAGGTTGACGTCGATGACGCGCTCCCAGTCCTCGACGGACGTGTCGAGGAACGGGCCGGACATCCCGATGCCGGCGTTGTTGACCACGATGTCCGGGACGCCGTGGTTTTCGCGGACCTCACGGGCGAAGCGGTGCACGGCTTCGCCGTCCGAAGAGTCCACTGTGTACTCGGCGACGCCGTGGTCTTCCAGCAGCTTCAAGGTTTCCGCGGCGGTCGCGGGATCGATGTCGGTGATGACGACGTCGGCGCCCTCGGCGGCGAACGCGAGCGCGGTGGCCCGGCCGATGCCGCTGCCGGCGCCGGTGACGACGACCAGCTTGTGCGCGAACCTCCCGGCTCCCACGCGCGAGCGGCGCAGGCCCCGGCTTTCGGCGCCAGTCTCGGCGTACTCGATCAGCTCGGCGGCGGCGCGCGCGACCACCGCGGGCTTGGCGCGGGTCACCCAGTGCGTCCCGACCACCCGGCGGATCCGCAGGTCCGGCACCCAGCGGGCGACCTCGGTCTGCAGCGGCGTCGTGACGTAGGCGTCGCCGGTCGGGGCGAGCACCTGCACCGGGACGTCGGCGGGCTTCGGCGCGGGCCGCGAAAGCCGGGTGAACATGTTGGCGCGGTAGAGCTGGAGCCCGTGCAGGCCGTCGGACTTGTCCGGGGGCGCCGCGTCGGGTTCCATGCGCTGGATCTGCTTGCCCAGCAGGCCGGTGCGCCACAGCACGTCCGGGACCAGCGGGAACTGGAACGCGAGGATGTACCACGAGTGCAGGAACTGGCTCAGCGCGTTCTTGAGGCGCTTCGGCGTCGGGCGGGTGAGCTGCGCGCGGAACCAGGCGCCCGCGTGGTCGAGGCTCGGCCCGGAGATCGACGTGTAGGACGCGACCCGGCCGCGCAGGCCGTCGCCGGTGACGGCGTGCCACGTCTGGATCGAGCCCCAGTCGTGGGCGACCAGGTGCACCTTGCCCGTCGGCTGCACCGCCTCGACGACCGCGCGCAGGTCGTCGGCCAGCTGGTCCAGCCGGTAGGACGCGCGACCCGACGGCTTGTCCGACTGCCCGGCCCCGCGCACGTCGTAGGTGACGACGCGGTGCTTCGCCGTCAGCTCGGCGGCCACCCCGCCCCACATCGAGCTGTTGTCCGGGTAGCCGTGCACGAGCACGACCGTGGGCCCGTCTTCCCGGCCGTCGATGTGGACGGAGAGGCGGACACCGTCGCTGGCGGTCACCCACTTGTGAGACATCCTGTCATGTTAGACAACTTGTCAACAGCCGTGTTCACCCGCGCGGCGGTTACGCGTGTCGAGAAGTTCGGGTTTTTGCTTGTATGACAGCGTTTTCGTGGTTTCCCGTGGAACCAAGCGGCGGCGGTCGACGACCGTGTCCACCGAACGGTGGACAGCCGGATTCAGCTGAGCGTTGCTCCCGATCAAGCCCCCGGTCGACCACGCTGGAGCCATGACCACAGCAGTGAGCGTGCGCGGCCTGCGCAAGCAGTACCCCGGTCACCTGGCCGTGGCCGGGCTGGACCTGGACATCGCCCCGGGCGAGGTGTTCTCCCTGCTCGGCCCGAACGGCGCCGGGAAGACCACGACCGTCGAGATCCTGGAAGGCCACCGGCAGCGCACCGCCGGCGAGGTCACCGTGCTCGGGGCGGACCCCGGCAAGGCCGGCCGCGCCTGGCGGTCGCGCATCGGCATCGTCCTGCAGACCGCGAACGACGCCGCCGAGCTGAGCGTCGCCGAGACCGTGCGGCACTTCGCGAAGTACTACCCCGACCCGCGCGACCCCGACGAGGTCATCGACAAGGTCGGGCTCACCGCGAAGGCCGGCGCGCGGGTCAAGTCGCTCTCCGGCGGGCAGCGGCGCCGCGTCGACGTCGCGCTCGGCATCGTCGGGCGGCCCGAGCTGCTCTTCCTCGACGAGCCGACCACCGGCTTCGACCCCGAGGCGCGGCGGCAGTTCTGGACGCTCATCGGCGACCTCGCCGCCGAAGGCACGACGATCCTGCTCACCACCCACTACCTCGACGAGGCCGAGGCGCTCGCCGACCGCGTCGCGGTGATCGCGCGCGGCGAGATCGTCGCGCAGGACACCCCGCAGAACCTCGGTGGCCGCGCCGCCGCGGAGGCGACCGTGCGGTGGACCGACGAGCGCGGTGAGCACGTCGAGCGCACCGCGTACCCGACCAAGCTCGTCACCGAGCTCTCCGCTGGGGGTAGGGAGCTCGCCGGGTTGACCGTGACGCGGCCGAGCCTGGAGGACATCTACCTGGACCTGATCGGAGACAAGGCATGACCACGCTCGCCCTACCCGGCCCACTGTCACTGGGGCTGGCCCGCGGCGGCACCGAGCTGCGGCAGTTCTTCCGGCACAAGGAACAGGTGGTCTTCACCTTCTCCCTGCCCGCGGTGCTGATGATCCTGCTCGGGTCCATCCTGGACGGTCCGACCGCGCTGGCAGGCGTCACGTCCGGGCAGCTGCTCGCGGCCGGGATGATCGGCTCCGGCATCGTCTCGACGTCGTTCAACAGCATCGCGACCGGCGTCTCGGCCGACCGGGAAACCGGGGCGCTCAAACGCCTTCGCGGCACGCCGATGCCGTCGTCGTCCTACTTCATCGGCAAGATGGTGCTCGTCGCGGTGTCCAGCCTGGCGCAGACCGTGCTGATGGCCGCGGTCGCCGTGCTGCTGTTCGGGCTGAAGCTGCCCACCGCGCCGGAGAAGTGGCTGACGCTGCTGTGGGTGTTCGCGCTCGGCATCGTCTCCTGCACGCTCCTGGGGATCGCGATCAGCGCGCTCGCCAAGTCCACCAACGGCGCGGTCGCCATCGTGCAGATGCTGTACCTGGTGCTGCAGTTCATCTCGGGGGTGTTCGTTTCGCCGATCACCAACCTGCCGAAAGTTATGGTGGACATCGCTTCGTTCTTCCCCTTGAAGTGGATTTGCCAGGGCTTCCGGTCGGTGTTCCTGCCGGACGCCGCGGTGCGGATGGAGATGGCTGGGTCATGGGAGCTCCCGCGGGTGGCGCTGGTGCTGGGGATCTGGTGCGTGGTGGGCGCGGTGCTGGCGCGGCTGACGTTCCGGTGGACCGACGCGAGGTGAAGGACGCCTGGGACCGGTTCAACTGGCTCTGGGAGATCCTCTTCGCGGTGGCGTACCTGGCCACGACGGTGCTGGTGGTGCTGGACGAAGCCGATCCGCTGCGCACCGCCGTCGCGGTCGGGGCGCTCACCGCGCTCGCGCTGACGTACCTGCTGTGGGGCCGCGGGGTGGTCCGCGACGAGGGCCACCTCCCGCAGCGGTGGACGCTCGCCGTGGTGGTCCTGGTGCTGGTCGGGGTCTCGGTGTTCGCCGCCACCACGGCCAGCTTCATCCTGTTCATGGTGTGCCCGCTGCTGTTCTCGACGCTCGAGTTCCGCCCGGCCGCGGCGTTCACCACGGTGGCCATCCTGCTGAGCCCGGCGTCGGCGGTCGTCAACGACGGGCTGCGGGGGCCGACACTGCACATCCTGCTGCCGATGACCGCGATCCTGATCGTCTTCGGGATCCTCTCTGGCAAGTTCATCCTGCACGTCATCGAGGAAAGCCGGGCGCGGGCGGACCTGATCGCCCGGCTCGAAGCGAGCCAGGCCGAAGTCGCCCGCCTCTCCCGGGAGGCGGGCACGGCGGCCGAACGCGAACGCCTGGCGCGGGAAATCCACGACACCCTCGCGCAGGGGTTCACCAGCATCGTCACCCTCGCCCAGGCCATCGAGTCCGAAGTGGACACCGACCCGGCCGCGGCGCGGCGGCACGCGGAGCTGGCCGCCCGTACCGCGCGCGACAACCTCACCGAGGCCCGCGGGATGGTCGCCGCGCTGGCCCCGGCCGACCTCACCTCGGGCTCGCTCGTCGACGCCGTCCGGCGGCAGGCGAACCGGCTGGCGGACGAGGCGGGCCTCGCCGTGCGGTACGAAGTGGACGGTGCGCTGCCCGCGTTGCCGATGGCCGGCGAAGTCGTCCTGCTGCGGGGCGCGCAGGAAGCGCTCAACAACGTCCGCCGGCACGCGGCCGCGTCGACGGTATCGGTCACGCTGTCCGTTGTGGACGATGCCGTCCGGCTGTCCGTCCGCGACGACGGCGCCGGCTTCGACCCGGACCACGCCGACGGGTTCGGGCTGCGGGGCATGCGATCCCGCGCGGAGCAGGTCGGTGGCAGACTGAGCGTCCGGAGTGGCCCCAGCGGCACCGAACTCACCCTGGAGGTGCCCGCTTGATCCGCGTCCTGCTGGTCGACGACCACCCGGTCGTCCGCGAAGGCCTCCGCGGCATGCTCGAAGCCGAACCCGACCTGACGGTGGTCGGCGAAGCGGGCTCCGGCGACGAGGCGGTCGCGCTCGACCGGGTCGCCGAACCCGACGTCGTGCTGATGGACCTGCGCATGCCCGGCCTCGACGGCGTCGGCGCCACCAAGCGGATCCTGCGCGACCGGCCGACGCGACGGGTCGTCGTGCTCACGACGTACGAAACGGACGCCGACATCCTGCGCGCGGTCGAGGCCGGCGCGTCCGGCTACCTGCTGAAGGACGCGTCCCGCACGGAACTGGCGAACGCGATCCGCGCGGCAGCCCGCGGCGAGACGGTGCTGGCGCCGTCGGTGGCGGGCAAGCTGGTGAACCGGGTGCGCAACCCCGAGCCGCAACCGCTTTCGGCGCGCGAGGTGGAGGTGCTGCGGCTGGTCGCGAAGGGCGGGACCAACGCGGACATCGGCCGCGCGCTGCACATCAGCGAGGCGACGGTGAAGACGCACCTGCTGCGGGTCTTCGGCAAGCTGGGCGTGTCCGACCGGACAGCGGCGGTGACGACGGCGATGTCGCGGAACCTGCTCGGCTGAACCCCGGGACCTGCTTCTCCCGCCTCCGCGCGGCAGAATGCCCCCATGCTTGAGTCGACCGAACACGCCCTGCTCCGCCGGATCGCCCACGAGCAGGCCGCCTGCCGGGCGCCGTCGCTGGTTGCCGCTGTGGTGCGGGACGGTGAGATCGTCTGGTCCGGTGGCCGGGGGCGGGTCGGGGACACGCGGCCCGGGACCGACACGCAGTACCGGCTGGGCTCGATCACCAAGACCCTCGTCGCCACCGCCGTCATGCGGCTGCGCGACGAAGGCCTGCTCGACCTCAACGACCCGCTCGAAAAGCACGTCCCCGGCACACCGTTCGGGGCCGCCACCGTGGCCCAGCTGCTGTCGCACACCTCCGGCCTGACGTCCGAATCGCCGGGTCTGTGGTGGGAGCGGACGCCGGGCGCCGACTGGGACGCGCTCGTCGGCAGCCTCGCCGAGGGCGCGACCAAGCACCGGCCGGGCGCGCGGTTCCACTACTCGAACGTCGGCTACGGCGTGCTCGGCGAGCTCGTCTCGCGCCACCGCGGCAAGGGCTGGCTCTCCGTGCTGGACGAGGAGGTCCTCGGCCCGCTCGGGATGACCCGCACCACCCCGCACCCGACCGGCGCGCACGCCGAGGGCTTCGCCGTGCACCCCTTCGCCGACGTCCTCCTGCCCGAGCCGAGCCCGGACGCCGGCGCGATGGCCCCCGCCGGCCAGCTGTGGTCGACGGCGAAGGACCTCGGCCGCTGGACGGCGTTCCTCGGCGGCTACGGCGGCGGGGTCCTGTCCCCGGACACCATCGAGGAAATGCGGACCGTGATCACCGTCGACGACACCGACGTGTGGACGACCGGCTTCGGCCTCGGCCTGATGCTCGTGCGCTACGGCGGCCGCCGGCTGGCCGGGCACACCGGCTCGATGCCCGGCTTCCTCGCCGTCACGCTGGTCGACCCGGCCGCGCAGACCGGCGCGCTGGTGCTCACCAACTCGACGTCCGGGGTCGGCATCACCCAGCTCTGCCTCGACCTCATCACGACGACCGACGAGCTGGAACCCCGCGTGGCCGCCGAGTGGGAGCCCACCGCCGTCGACCCGGAACTGCTGGCGCTGACCGGGCTCTGGCACTGGGGCCCGACGCCGTACCACCTGCGGGTCCAGGGCGAGGGGCAGCTCCTGCTGGCGCCGGTCGAGGGTGCCGGGCGCAGCTCGCGCTTCCGCGCGACCGGCAAGGACACCTACGTCGGTCTCGACGGCTACTACTCCGGCGAGACGCTCGAAGTGGGCCGCAACGCCGACGGCGTGGCCACCCACCTCGACCTGGCGACGTTCGTCTTCACGCGCACGCCGTACGACCCGGCCGCGCCGGTCCCGGGCGGCGTCGAGAACTGGCGCTGAGGACCGGGCCCCGCTCACACCCCCAGCGTGGTGGTGAGCGGGGCCCTCACGTCAGCGCAGGGGCGCCCGCCGCGTACGCGACGGCGGCGGCGAACCGGGTGGCGATGCGCTTGCCCTCGCCCCAGTCGAACAGCCCGAACTTCAGCTGGGTCTGAATGGTGAGCGTGGCGCCCTGCGCTGCCGGGGAGACCATCGCGGTGATGACCTGGCCCCAGCTGAGGAACGTCATCCCGGTGCGGCAGGTGACGTAGCCGCGCTGGGCGTCGTAGAACGGGCCCTGCCCGCCGATCGCCGTCACCCCGGCGGGGAGCGCGTTCCACAGCGCCTGGGGTGGCACCGGGAAGCTCTGCTGCACAGTCGTCATGACGGGCAAACTACCGTGTCGACGGCTCCGCGGTAACGGCGTTTTTACCCCCACCTCGGTGGACCCCGACCAGGCCGACGGCGTAACCGTCGCCGTCCGGAAGGCCGACGACGAGGTCGTGAGAAGGCCACCCCGCCAGCCACAGCCGGCGCCGGCCGGCCAGTTCGGCGGCGACGTCGGGCGGCACCGCGCGCAGGTGGAACTTGATCCGCACGTCACCGGGCAGCACGGCCCAGCCGTCGACCGGCTCGCCGGGCCGCACGACGAACGCCGCGGCCGCGACCGGCGTCCAGTGGTCGCTCTTCAGGCAGCGCGCGACTTCGGCGAGGTCCGAGCGCCACCCCACCAGGCCGAGCACGACCAGCAGGCTCGGGACCGGCACCAGCCACGGCAGCCAGCCGCCATCGAAGACGATGGCCGCCACCTCCCCCGCTGAGGCGACGACACCGGCCGTCCACGCCGCCGCGGTCCGGGCCAGCAGCCGCACCGGCACCCAGGACCGCTTCCGCACGCGGACGCGCCGGACGCGCTCCGGGCGCTCCTCGCCGGTCGCCCACCGCGGCAGGCGGGGGACGAAGACCAGCACCAGCGTCGCGGCGAAGCCGACGGGCAGCCCGATGGCGGTGGTGCCGGTCCACCCCTCGACGAGGAGGTGCACCGCGGCCACCACCGCGAACCAGGCGAAAAAGTACCAACGAGGCTTCATCGATTCCACATGTCGGACACCTGACCACCTGTGTTAGCTGCTGCATCCCGACCTGAGAGACTGGCCACATGACCGACGCTGAGTTGACCATCCCCGCAGACCTCAAGCCGGCCGACGGCCGCTTCGGCTGCGGACCGTCGAAGGTCCGCGCCGAGCAGCTGAGCGCACTGGCGGAGTCCGGCTCCACCTACCTCGGCACGTCGCACCGGCAGAAGCCGGTCAAGTCCCTCGTCGGGCGCGTCCGGGCCGGCCTGTCCGAGCTGTTCTCGCTGCCCGAGGGCTACGAAGTGATCCTCGGCAACGGCGGCACCACGGCGTTCTGGGACGCGGCCGCCTTCGGCCTGGTCCGCGAGCGCGCGCAGCACTTCACCTACGGCGAGTTCTCCTCGAAGTTCGCCACCGTGACCAAGGGCGCGCCGTTCCTCGCCGACCCGATCGTCGTCAAGGCCGAGCCGGGCAGCGCGCCGGACATCGCCTACGAAGCCGGTGCGGACCTGGTCGGCTGGGCGCACAACGAGACGTCCACCGGTGTCGCCGTGCCGGTCCGCCGCCCCGAGGGCAGCGACGGCGCGCTCGTCGCCATCGACGCCACCTCCGGCGCCGGCGGTCTCCCGGTCAAGGCCGAGGACTTCGACGTCTACTACTTCGCGCCGCAGAAGTCCTTCGCCGCGGACGGTGGCCTCTGGATCGCGCTGGCCTCCCCGGCCGCGGTCGAGCGGATCGGCGAGATCGGCGGGAGCGACCGCTGGATCCCCGAGTTCCTGTCGCTGACCACGGCGCTGGACAACTCCCGCAAGGACCAGACGTACAACACGCCGGCCGTGGCCACGCTGTTCCTGCTCGCCGAGCAGATCGAGTGGATGAACGGCCAGGGCGGCCTCGAGTGGACGACCTCGCGCACGAAGGACTCGTCGTCGCGGCTGTACGAGTGGGCCGAGAAGACGAGCTACACCACGCCGTTCGTGAAGGACCCGGACCTGCGCTCGCAGGTCGTCGGCACGGTCGACTTCAGCGACGACGTCGACGCCGCCGCGGTGGCGAAGGTGCTGCGCGCCAACGGGATCGTCGACACCGAGCCGTACCGCAAGCTGGGCCGCAACCAGCTGCGCGTCGGCCTGTTCCCGGCCATCGACCCGGACGACATCACGAAGCTCACGCAGAGCATCGAGTACGTGGTCGAGCGCCTGTCCTGACCGTCAGACGTCCGTGAAGGCCTCCTTACCGGCATTTTCGACCGGTAAGGAGGCCTTCACGGCTTTCAGGCGGGGTGCGGCGACGGCGGCGAGGGCCAGCAGAAGCAGGCCGAACAGTTCGTAGGACTCGGTGGCGAGCCACCAGCTCGCGGACGGCGCCGGCCGCGGGGCGAACCACATCGGGCCGACGATGAACAACGCCACTCCCGCGACGACGACCGCGGCCGCCACCCACCGGACCGCCCGGTCGAAGCGCCACGCGTACCACCCGGCGAGGACGAGGATCGGCACGCACCAGGTCCAGTGGTGGGTCCAGGAAATCGGCGAGACCAGCAGCCCGCCCAGCGCGCACGCGGTCAGCGCGAGCACCGGTTCCCCGGCCCGCACGATGACCACCGCGACCACGGCCATCACGGCCACGGCGGCGAGCAGCCAGACGATGTTCCCCGCCGGCTCCGGCAGCCCGAGCCGCGTCACCAGCCCCTTCAGCGACTGGTTGCCGACGTAGTCGACGCCGCCGATGCGGCCCGCGTCGAAGACGAGCTTCGTCCAGTACGTGAAGGACGCCGACGGCCGGACCAGCCACAGCAGCGCGCCGGCCGCGAGGAAGCCGCCGACGACCCGCGCGGCCGACTTGAAGTCGCGGCGGAACAGGAAGTAGACGACGAAGACGGCAGGCGTCAGCTTGATCGCCGCGGCCACGCCGATCAGCAGCCCCTTCGTCCGCTTCCGCTCGCCGGGCAGCAGGACGTCGAGCACCACCAGCACCATGAGCAGCGCGTTGATCTGCCCGAACCCGAGCGTCGAGCGCACCGGCTCCAGCAGCGCGCCGGCCAGCTGCGCGCCGATCGCGACCAGCGCGGCCACCGCGCGGCCGGTGACCTTGGAGGAGTCGGTGAGCGAGCCGTTGAGCGTCGCGACGTAGAGGTAGGCGACGACCCCGGTCGCGACGATCGACGCGATGCTGACCAGCTTCATCGTCACGGCGAACGGCAGGAGCGTGCCGGGCAGGAACACCGCCGCGGCGAACGGCGTGTACGTGAAGGGCAGCAGGATCTGGTGCGTGGTCGGCACCCAGGCGTCGTACGGCGAGCCCTGCGCGGCCAGCGCCTTGGCACCGCCCAGGTAGACCTCCAGGTCGAGGCCGTCGAACCGCTTGAGGACGAGAACCAGCACGATCGCGGCGAGTTCGAGTGCCCCGAGCACCGCCGCCAGTTTCCGCCCAGCCACCGCGTCCCCCTCGAACCAGTCCTCGACCGGCCGAGATTACCGGGCGCTCAGCAGCAGCCGCGCACCGGCAAGCGCACTGACCTGGCGTTCGCCGCGGGTGGACGGCTCGCCGCGGCCTCGGCGTCGGCGAACATCCGGGCCCGCGCGGCCGGGTCGAGCACGCGGCCCGCGGTGACGACGGTGTCGATCCGCCGGACCGCGCCGATGTCGGCGAGCGGGTCGGCGTCCAGCAGCACCAGGTCGGCGGCCTTGCCGGCGCCGATCGTCCCGAAGGTGTCCGCCCGGCCGAGGAACGCGGCCGCGTCGCGGGTCACGGTCTGCAACGCCCGCTTCGGGGTGAGGCCGGCCTCGACCAGGAACTCCAGCTCGTCGTGCAGGCTGAAGCCGGGGAAGACGTACGGGTTCTGGCAGTCGGTCCCGCCGAGGATGCCGACGCCTGCCCGGTACGCCTCGCCGGTGAGCCGCAGCTGCGCCTGGAAGTAGTCCTCCTGCTGGGCTACCTGCTCGGGCGTCACCGGCGTGAAGAGCCGGACCCGGTCGGCCCAGTAGGCGCGGATGTCCTGGGAGATGTACTTGAGCCGCTCGTCGTGCGCGTAGGCGTCGGCGGGCTTGGAGATGACGCGGTTGACCGCGAACGTCGGGGTCAACCGGCTGCCGACGGCGTTGAGCCCGGCGAAGTGGCGCCCGGCCGTGGCCGGGTCGTAGGCCTGGGCGGCCTGCCGGTCGAGTTCTCGGGCGAGGTTGAAGAAGTCGCGCGGGGCCGCCGGGTCGAACGGCTTCGCGTCGAGGCGGGCGAGGAACTCGTCGCGGCGGCCCGAGGTCGCGATCGGCAGCCCGAAGGAGTGCTCGAAGCTGCGCTGCCCGTACCGCGCGGCTTCCAGCTGCCCCATCCGGTACGGCCAGTGCCCGGCGAAGGTGAGGCCGAGCCGGTCGCACTCGTCGGCGATCGCGGTGAAGCACTCGCGGGGCAGGTAGAAGTAGACCTTGATGAAGTCCGAGCCCTGCGCCGCGGCGGTCCGCACCGCCGCGCGCGCCTCTTCGGCGTTCGCGACCTGGGTGATCGGCGGGCCGAGCAGCGACACCGGGCCGTCGAGGATCGCGCTGGCCAGCACGACCCGCGGGCCGAGCAGCTCACCGCGGACGATCTTGTCGCGGGTGGCGCGGTTCTCGTCGTAGCCCTGCATCTCGCGGATCCCGGTGACGCCGTTGGCGAGGAACAGCGGCGGCCACACGTCTTCCAGCTCGATGCCGTGCGTGTGCATGTCCCAGAGCCCGGGCACGAGGAACCGGCCACGGCCGTCGATCACCCGCGCTGTCCCGCGACGCGGCACTTCGGCGGCGGGCCCGACCCAGGCGATCCGCTCCCCGACCAGCACGACCGCGGAGTTCGGCCGGGCCGGCCCGTCGGTCCCGTCGACGACGGTCACCCCGGTCACGACCACGACCTCGCTCCCGGCCGCGGCGGCCTCCTGCGCGAACACCGCGGGCGCGATCCCGGCGGCGGCCAGCCCGGCGCCCGCCGTAGCCAGCCACCGCAGGAAATCCCGCCGGTTCGCCTCGACTCGCATCAGACCCACCACCCCTTCGATCACCCGTCCCGGCGCCCATTCAACGCGGGGCGATGGGGCGGGAGATCTTCCAACGTGCTGAATGTCGGGGGATGTGTAACCCGCCACCGGCCATTCCGTGTCATCGCGCGGTCCGGGTGACAGGGTCCCGGCAAAGTCGCGCCGGCGAGCGGGGATGCCATGAAAGGGGCGTTCATGTCGTCTGGCGAGATGAACGACCCTTTCATGACATCGCGGATGGGCGGATCGGCCGTGCTGCCCGACTTTGCCGGGGCCCTGGGTCCGGGTGACGTGAATGACTCATTCATGTCTTCCGGCGACATGAATGAGTCATTCACTACATCCCGGCCACGGCACCGGCACCGGGCGGCCCCGGGGTGTCTTGAATGAGTCATTCAGGACCTCCGAAGACCTGAATGAGTCATTCAAGACACCACCGCGACTTCGCCGCATCCCGGCCCCGCGCGGAACCGGCTCAGGCGAGTGCCTGCGTCGGCGGCAGCCGAGCCGCCCGCACCGCCGGGTAGGCACCCGCGACCGCCCCCACCAAGGCCGCGACCCCCACCCCGCCCGCCAGCGCCCC
>NZ_JAAGNB010001555.1:0-33728 GCF_010550475.1 Amycolatopsis sp. SID8362 | reverse complement strand
ACCCGCAGCGCCGGCGAGAACAGCGGCTCGCCTTCGACCAGGGTCGCGCCGCGCTCGCCGTGCTTGACGACCAGCGTGCGCGGGCCCGGCAGGAGGGCGCGCAGTTCCGCCGGGTCGCCGGTCCCCCACACGCGCTGGGCTTCGTCGTCGCCGGTCAGCACGATGTCGGCCTGCCCGGCCAGCTCGGCGAGCAGGCTCGGGTCGCGGCCGGTCCAGAGCGCGGGGCGGAAGTTGACGTCGAACGAGATCAGCCGGTCGCCGCGCGGCATGTCCAAGAGCGCGCGGACCAGTGCGAGGCAGCTGTCGGACAACGCCGGCGTGATGCCGGACAGGTGGAGCACGCGGACGCCGTCGAGCTCGAGCCGGTCGAGGACCTCGGGGCCCATCGCCGAGGCGGCCGAGCCGGTCCGGTAGTAGCGCACCGGGCTGCCGCCCGCGCCGCTTTCCTTGATGTACAGCCCGGTCGGGCGGAGCGGGTCGACGGAGCACGCGCTGACGTCAACACCGGCCGCTGAAATTTCACGGACCATCGCGCGGCCGAACGGGTCGTCGCCGACCGCGCTCACCCAGCCGCTCGAAACCCCCAGCGCCGGCAGGTTGCAGGCCACGTTCGATTCGGCGCCGCCGATCGTGCGCAGCCACCGCTTCACCTCGTCCGGCGGGCCGGCTTCGGCGGGCACGAACATCGCCATCGACTCGCCGACACACAGCACCTCGGGCCCGCTCGTCACTGTCCGTCTCCCTGCCCTTCACCCCGTTGACCTGTGGCGACCCGGATGCTACACCTATGGCACTCAAAATGCGCAACAGTCGTTGCAACATACGCAACAAAGGTCGCCGCCGATGAACGACTGCACCATGGACACCGCCGCGCTCGACGCCCTCCGCCAGGAGCGCGTCGACTGGCGGTTCCGCTCCGCCGCCCCCGCCCTGACCGGGCTCACCCTGGAAGAAGCCGCGGACCGCGGGCTCAACCTCTTCACCGACGGGTTCTTCGCGCCCTTCGTCGTGCTCGACGACGAAGCTCTCGAGCACAACCTGCGGACGATGGCCGCGTGGTGCGCCGCCCGCGGGGTCGTGCTCGCCCCGCACGGCAAGACGACCATGGCGCCGCAGCTGTTCGCGCGCCAGATCGAGCACGGCGCGTGGGGCATCACCTGCGCGAACGCCGGTCACCTCCGGATCTACCGTGCGTTCGGCGTCTCGCGGATCCTGCTGGCCAACCAGCTCCTCGACCCGGCCGGCCTGCGCTGGCTGGCCGCCGAACTGGCCGCGGACCCGGACTTCGAGTTCGTCTGCTGGGTCGACTCGGTGCGCGGCGTCGAGCTGATGACCGAAGCCCTCGCGGGCAGCGAGCGCCCGGTCGACGTCCTGGTCGAACTCGGCGCCGACGGCGGCCGCACGGGGGTCCGCGACACCGCGACCGCCTGGGCCGTCGCCGAAGCGGTGGACGCCAGCCCGGTGCTGCGGCTGCGTGGCACCGGCGGCTACGAGGGCGCGCTCTCCCACGACACCGACGAAGCCGCGCTCGCGAAGATCAGCTCCTATGTGGACGGTCTGCGCGACCTCGCGATCTCCTTCGCGGACAAGGGACTCCTCGGCGGGCAGGTCATCGTCACCGCCGGCGGCAGCGCGTACTTCGACCAGGTGGCGAACGAACTCACGAAGCCGTGGCCCGACGGCCTCGACGTGCTGCCGGTGCTGCGCAGCGGCGCCTACCTCACCCACGACGACGGCTTCTACCGCGAGATCTCCCCGCTCGGCGACCACCCGCGCATCGACGGCGTCGAGTCGTTCCGGCCGGCGCTGCGGGCCTGGGCGCAGGTGACGTCGAAGCCGTCGGACACCCTCGCGCTGCTGACGATCGGCAAGCGCGACGCGTCCTTCGACGAAGGCATGCCCGAGCCGCAGCTGCGCCGCACGCCGGACGGCCCGGCGGAGCCGCTCGACGGGCACGTCGTCGCGAAGATGAACGACCAGCACGCGTTCCTCACGCTGCCGCCGGGCTCGCCGGTCGAGGTCGGCGACTGGATCGGGCTCGGCCTCTCGCACCCCTGCACGGTCTTCGACAAGTGGCCGCTGCTGCCGGTGACCGCGGCCGACGGCGAAACCGTCGTCGACCTCGTCCGGACGTGGTTCTGATGGACGTCGTCATCAAGAACGCGCTGGTCGCGGACGGCACCGGCGAGCCACTGGCCCGCCACGACGTCGGCGTCAGCGACGGCCGGATCGCGGACGTCGCTGCCCCGGCCTCACTGACCGGCGGCCGGACCATCGACGCCGATGGGCTCGTGCTCGCGCCCGGGTTCATCGACATGCACTCACACTCCGACCTGCAGCTGCTGGCCAACCCGGAGCACCCGGCGAAGATCACGCAGGGTGTCACGACCGAGGTCCTCGGCCAGGACGGGCTGTCCTACGCCCCCGTCGACGACGCCGTGCTCGAAGCGCTGCGGCAGCAGCTCGCGGGCTGGAACGACGACCCGGCCGGGTTCGACTGGAACTGGCGCTCGGTCGGCGAGTACCTCGACCGCCTCGACCGGGGCATCGCGGTCAACGCCGCCTACCTCGTGCCGCAGGGCACCGTCCGGATGCTCGCCGTCGGCTTCGACGACCGGCCCGCCACCGAGGCCGAGCTGAACCGGATGAAAGAACTGGTGGCCACCGGCCTGGCCGAGGGCGCGATGGGGATGTCGTCCGGGCTCACCTACACCCCGGGGATGTACGCGGAGACGAGCGAGCTGGTCGAGCTGTGCCGCGTCGTCGGCGAAGGCGGCGGGTTCTACAGCCCGCACCACCGCAGCTACGGCAAGGGCGCGCTCGAAGCGTTCGCCGAGATGATCGACGTCAGCAGGCAGTCCGGCTGCCCGCTGCACCTGGCGCACGCGACGATGAACTTCTCGGTCAACAAGGGCAAGGCACCCGACCTGCTGAAGCTCCTCGACGACGCGCTCGACGACGGCTGCGACATCAGCCTCGACACCTACCCGTACCTGCCCGGCGCGACCTACCTCTCGGCGCTGCTGCCGAGCTGGGCCACCGAAGGCGGGCTCGAACCGACGCTGGCCCGGTTGTCCGATGTGGACACGCGTGAGCGGATCCGGGTGGCCATCGAGGAGTCCGGTTCGGACGGTGCGCACGGCGTTCCGATCGATTGGGACGCCATCGAAATCAACGGCGTCCGCCACGACCACAACGCCCACCTCGTCGGGCACAGCGTCGCGGCGTCGGCGGTCAAGGCGAACGTGACCCCGGCGAACCTCTACTTCGACACGCTGCTGGACGAAAAGCTCGGGACGTCGTGCCTGATGCACGTCGGGCACGAGGAGAACGTCCAGGCCATCATGCGGCACCGCACGCACACCGGCGGCAGCGACGGCCTCCTCGTCGGCGCCCGGCCGCACCCGCGCGCGTGGGGCACGTTCCCCCGCTACCTGGCCCGGTACGTCCGCGAGCTGGGCGTGCTCGACCTCGCCGAGTGCGTCGCCCACCTGACCGGGCGGGCCGCGCGGCGGCTGCGGCTGGCCGACCGCGGGCTGGTCCGCGCCGGGTACGCCGCCGACCTGGTGCTGTTCGACCCCGAGGCGGTCACCGACACCGCCACCTTCGACGATCCCCGGCAGGCCGCCGCCGGGATCACCCACGTCTTCGTCAACGGCGTCGCCGCCCTCGACGACGGAACCCCCACCGGCGCCCTCGCCGGACACTCCCTGCGCAACCCCCGGAGAGCCCGATGATCCACTGGCTGCAACACACCACGGGCGGGCTGCTGACGCTCGCCGCCGTCTCGATCGCCGTCCTGCTGGTGCTGATCATCAAGCTCAAGCTGGAGCCGTTCATCGCGCTGATCGTGGTCGGCCTGCTGACGGCGCTGGCCGCGGGCCTGCCCGTCGGGACGATCGTCGGCTCCGCCCAGAAGGCGTCGGATTCCTTGCTGGAGAAGGGGTTCGGCAGCATCCTCGGGCACATCACGGCGATCATCGGCCTGGGCACGATCCTCGGGTCGATCCTGGAACGCTCCGGTGGCGCCAAGGTGCTCACCAGCGCGCTGCTGCGGTCGTTCGGCGAGAAGCGGGCGCCGCTGGCGATGGGCGTCGCCGGCTTCGTCTTCGGCATCCCGGTGTTCTTCGACATCGGCATCTTCGTGCTGGCGCCGCTCGTCTACGTCGCCGCGAAGCAGGGCGGCAAGTCGCTGGTGCTGTACGCGATGCCGCTGCTGGCCGGCCTGTCGATCACGCACGCCTTCCTGCCGCCGCACCCCGGTCCGGTGGCCGCGGCCGGCCTGCTGCACGTCGAGCTCGGCTGGATCATCCTGATGGGCCTGGCCTGCGGCATCCCCGCGTTCCTCATCGGCGGCGTGCTCTACTCGACGTGGATCGGCAAGCGGATCGTCGTCGACGTGCCCGAGGACATGGTCTTCGCCGAGGAAGAGGGCGAGCGGGAGGAGAACCCGCCGTCGCTGGGCCTGGTCGCCGCGATCATCGCGGTGCCGCTGGTGCTGATCCTGGCCGGCACGTTCGGCAGCATCTGGCTGCCCAAGGGTTCCGCGCTCGCCGGAGTCGCCGCGTTCATCGGCACGCCCGCGGTCGCGCTGACCGTCGCGGTGCTGCTCGCGTCCTGGCTGCTCGGGCTGCGGCGCGGGTTCACCGGCAAGGACCTCAACGAGCTGGCCGCGAAGTCGCTGCGGCCGGTCGCGATGATCCTGCTGGTCGTGGGCGCGGGCGCGTTCTTCGGCGCGGTGCTCTCGGCCACCGGGATCGGCAAGGCCGTGGCCGATTCGCTGCACGACGCCGGGTTGCCGGTGCTGCTCGCGGCGTACGTGATCAGCTGCGGCATGCGGATCGCGCAGGGCTCGGCGACGGTCGCCATCGTGACCACGAGCGGGATCATCGCGCCGACCGTGGCGCAGCTCGGGTACACGCAGATCCAGCTGGCGCTGCTCGTCATGGCGATCTCGGCCGGGTCGATCATCGCCTCGCACGTCAACGACGGCGGGTTCTGGATCGTTTCGCGGTACTTCAACCTGACGGTGCCGCAGACGCTGAAGTCCTGGACCGCACTGGAAACCGTGCTTTCCCTTTCCGGTTTCGGGGTTTCGGCATTGCTCATGGCCGTGGTCTAGACCATACTGGAGCAAAGCCGCCGCCCGAACCGTTGGGAGACAAAGACGATGACCGGACTTTCCCGTCGTACGTTCCTCGGCGCCGCCGCGGGAGCGGGTGCCGCGACCGTTCTCGGCGCGCAGGCCGCCGCCGCGGTCACCACTTCGAAGGGCTGCATCGTCGGGGGAACCGCGTACATCGGCAGTTACACCAGCGGGGCCACCGGGCACGGTCTCGACGTCTCGGTCCGGACGGGAGCCACCCTCGGCCCCGTCCGGACCGTGCCGGGCATCACCGACACGTCGTGGTTCGACCGCAGCGCCGATGGCAAGACGCTGTACGTCACCAACGAAGGCGACCCCGCCGGGTACGTCTCGGCGCTGAACGTCGCCGACGCGACGAAGCCCAAGCTGCTCAACAAGGTCTCCTCGAAGGGCGGCGCGCCGACGCACCTGAGCGTGCATTCGAGCCAGAAATACGTGTTGGCCGCGAACTACAGCTCGGGCAGCGTCGTCGTGCTGCCGATCCTGGCCGGCGGCAAGCTCGGCGCGGCCACGGATCTCGTGACGCACCACGCGGATTCCGGGCAGGCGCACGCGCACCAGGTCGTCAACGACCCGACCGGCCGCTGGGTGCTGTCGGTCGACCTCGGCGCCGACTCGGTGTACGTCTACTCCCTCGACGTCGCCACCGGGAAGCTTTCCCTGCACCAGCAACTGAAACTTCCCGCCGGCGCCGGGCCACGGCACCTCGCGTTCGACAAGACCGGCGCGTTCGCCTACATCCTCCAGGAGCTGCGGCCGGAGGTGACGGTGGCGAGCTGGGACGCGGCCACCGGCACGCTGAAGGCGCTTTCCGTCGTCCCGGCCGTGCCGCCGGGCAGCACCGGCGAGCTGTACCCGGGCGAGATCGCCCTGTCGAAGGACGGGAAGTTCGCCTACGCCACCGTCCGCGGCCCCAACACCCTCGCGACGTTCGCCGTCGACGGCGCTTCGCTGAAGCTGGTGTCCACTGTGGCCACCGGTGGCAACTGGCCACGGCACGTGGTCCTCGACCCGGCGGAGAACTGGTTCTACGTCTCGAACCAGCGCTCCGGCACCGTCACCTGGCTGCCCCGCGACCCGGCCACCGGCCTACCCGGCGCGGTCGCCGGCTCGCTCGCCGTCGGCAGCGTCAACTCCGTCTACTTCGCCTGAGCAAGGACCGTCGTGAGTGTTTAGGGCGGTTCTAACCGCCCTAAACACTCACGACCCCTACTGGAGGATCCTCATGAGACTGCGCCGAACCCTGCCTGTTTTCGCCGCGGTGACACTGCTGGCCGGCTGCGCGCCCACCCAGTCCGCGCCCGCGGGCAGCGGCGGGGACGACAAGACCGGCACCGTCCGCGTCTGGCTGTTCGACGAGGCCAACCGCGCGCCGAAGGAGGCCGCGGTCAAGGAGGCCATCACCGAGTTCAAGGCCGCGCACCAGGGCGTCGACGTCGACGTCCAGTGGGTGCCGGTCGAAGGCCGGGCCGACAAGTTCTCCGGCGCCTTCAACGATCCGAACAACGCGCCGGACGCCGCCGAGTTCGGCAACACCGACGTCTCCAGCTACGCCGCCACCGGCGCGCTGGCCGACCTCAGCGGCGACCTCGCGTCGTGGAGCGAGGGCAAGGACCTCATCCCGACCGTGCTCGACACCGCGAAGTCCGGCGGCAAGACCTACGGCCTGCCCTGGTACACCGGCATCCGCGCGTTGTACTACCGCACGGACGTCTTCACCGAGCTGGGCCTGAAGCCGCCCGCGACGCTGGCCGAGCTGGCCGACACCGCCCGCCGGATCCGCGCCGCCAAGCCGGACCTCTACGGCATCGCCGTCGGCGGCAAGTACACCTACGCGATGCTGCCGTTCCTCTGGGCCAACGGCGGTGAGCTGGCCAAGGACACCGGCGGCAAGTGGAAGTCGGCCGTCACCGAAGAGCAGGCCAAGGCCGGCGTCACGCAGTACGCGTCGCTGCTCAAGGACGACGTCTGCCCGCCCGCGCAGTGCGCGAACCTCACCGGCACGCAGAGCGTCACGGCGTTCGCCGGCGGCAAGGCCGGGATGACCATCGGCGGCGACTTCAACCGCAAGGCCGTCGAACAGGGCGCGGCGAAGGTCAAGTACGCCGTCGTCCCGCTGCCGGGCGCCACGCCGGGCAAGATCGCCCCCGCGTTCGCCGGCGGCAACCTGCTCGGCGTCTTCAACGCGAGCAAGCACCGCAGCCTGGCGCTGGAGTTCATCGAGCTGCTCGGCGGCGCGAAGTACCAGGAGAAGATGTACACGGCGATGGGGAACCTGCCGACGCTGAGCAGCGTGCAGCAGAAGCTCGCCGCGAACGACCCGTTCCTCAAGCCGTTCGTCGACACGCTGAAGTCCGGCACGAAGTTCGTCCCGGCGACGCCGGCGTGGTCGAAGATCGACAGCCAGAACGTCCTGCCCACCGCCGTGCAGCAGATCGCGACCGGCGGCAAGGACCCGGCGGCGGCCCTCACCGACGCCGCGGCCGCGATGGACAAGGCCTTCGGCTAGTGGTGACCGTCCAAGAGGCCCCTGCCGTCACGGCTCCCGCGCGGAAGCCGCGGCGGCAGGGCGACGGGCGGGCCGCGGCGCTCTACCTCGCCCCGGCGGGCATCCTGCTCGCCGCGATGCTGGCCTACCCGATCTACCAGCTCGTCCTGATCTCGTTCTACGACTACGGCCAGCCGCAGGCCGCGGGCAACGCGCCGCTGGTGTTCCTCGGTTTCGCGAACTACGCGGACTTGTTGTCCCAGGCGCAGTTCTGGACCGTGCTCGGCAAGACGGTCGGGTTCGCCGCCGCCTGCGTTGTCGGCTCGCTGATCGTCGGCACCGGGCTCGCGGTGCTGGCCAGCCGGGTGCGCTCGCTCCCCCGGTCGCTGCTGTTCCTGGCCGCGCTGGGTGCGTGGTCGACCCCGGCGATCGCGGGTTCCTACGTCTGGCTGTTCCTCTTCGACACCGACTTCGGCCTGGTCAACGAGGTGCTGACCAGGCTCGGGCTGCCGTTCGAGCACCACTCGTGGACGTTCGGCACGCTCGGCGCGTTCGGCCTGGTCGCCGCCGAGGTCATCTGGTGCTCGTTCCCGTTCGTGCTGGTCACGATGTACGCGGGGATCAAGGGCGTGCCGGACGAGGTGCTGGAGGCCGCGTCGCTCGACGGCGCGTCGGTGTGGCGCGCGAGCTGGTCGATCGTGCTGCCGATGGTGCGGCCGCTGCTGATGATCGCGACCGTCCAGTCGATCATCTGGGACTTCAAGGTGTTCACCCAGATCTACGTGATGACCAACGGTGGCGGCGTGGCCGGGCGCAACCTCGTGCTCAACGTCTACGCCTACCAACAGGCCTTCGCCGGGCAGGAATACGGCCTCGGGTCGGCGATCGGAGTCGTGATGACGCTGTTGCTGCTGTCGATCACCGGGTTGTACGTCCGGTCGCAGCGCCGGAGCGCGGCATGGCTGTGAACCGTCCTGGGCGCCTGGTCGCCGAAGCCGTCACGATCGTCATCGCCGGGCTGATCGCGTTCCCGCTGTACTGGATGCTGCTGTCGGCGGTGAAGCCGCCGGGTGAGATCCAGTCGGCGAACCCCAAGCCGTGGACGTTCAGCCCGTCGTTCGACAGCTTTTCGCGTGTGCTCACGGTGTCCGGGTTCGGGCGCTTCTTCCTCAACAGCCTGCTCGTGGCCCTGGTCGTGGTGGCGCTGTCGCTGCTGCTGTCGTTCCTTTCGGCGGTCGCGCTGACGCGGTTCTCGTTCAAGGGCCGGACCGTGCTGCTGGTGATGACGCTGGTCGCGCAGATGGTGCCGGTGGAGGCGCTGACCATCCCGCTGTTCTTCCTGATGCGCCAGATCGGCGGCGTGGTGCCGGCGTTCGGGCTCAACGAACTGGGCTCGCTGGTGCTGGTGCACCTGGCGTTCAGCCTGCCGTTCGCGATCTGGATGCTGCGCGGGTTCGTCGCCGCGGTACCGGTCGAACTCGAAGAAGCGGCCAAATTGGACGGTGCGTCGCGGATGCGGTTCACCTGGCAGATCCTGTTCCCGTTGGTGGCGCCCGGGTTGGTGGCGGTGAGCGTGCTCGCGTTCATCCACGCCTGGAACGACTTCCTGTTCGCCAAGACGTTCATCATCTCCAAGACCGAGAACCAGACGCTGCCGCAGGCGATCCTGGTGTTCTTCAAGCCGGAGGACACCGACTGGGGTGCGGTGATGGCGTCCTCGACCTTGATGACGATCCCGGTGCTCGTGTTCTTCGTCCTCGTCCAGCGACGGCTGGTGTCCGGCATGGCCGGCGCCGTGAAGGGCTGACGTGTCTTCCTTCGACACCCTGCTCCCCCGCCCGGTTTCGGTCACGCCCGCGTCCGGCACGTGCCCTTGGCCATCCTCTGTGGACGTTCGTGCGGCCGACCTGCCGGCGGAGGGTTACCGGCTGGAGATCTCGCCGTCCGGCGTGGTGTTGTCCTGCGGTGACGCGGCCGGGGAGTTCTACGGGCGGCAGACCTTGCGCCAGCTCGCGGGCCCGGACGCGTTCCGGGCCGCGTCACTCGAAACCGGGCTTTCGTTGCCGTGCGGCGTGGTGGAGGACCACCCGCGGTTCGGCTGGCGCGGCTGCCTGCTCGACGTCGCCCGGCACTACCGGACCAAGGCCGAGGTGCTCCGGTTCGTCGACCTGCTGGCCGCGCACAAGCTGAACGTGCTGAACCTGCACCTCACCGACGACCAGGGCTGGCGCTTCGAGGTCCCGGAGTACCCGAAGCTGACGGCGGTGGGCGGCTGGCGGCCGTCGTCGATGGTGGGCAGCGGGGGCGCGCAGGACGGGCGCCCGCACGGCGGTTTCTACACCGGCGACGACCTGCGGGAGATCGTCGCCTACGCGGCCGCGCGGGCCATCACGGTGGTGCCGGAGATCGACATCCCCGGCCACGCGCGGGCGGCGCTGGCCGCGTACCCGGCGCTGGGCACCGAATCCTCGTACGAGGTCTGGACGTCCTGGGGCATCAGCACTTCCCTGCTTTCGCCGTCTTCGTCTACTTTGGACTTCTTCCGCACGGTGTTCGACCACCTGCTGGAGATCTTCCCGTCGCCGGTGATCGCGCTGGGCGGCGACGAGACGCCGGGCGCGACCGACGAGCACCGCGACTTCGTCCGCCTGCTGGCCGAGCACCTGGTTTCGCGCGGCCGGACGCCGATGGGCTGGGACGAGGTCCTCGACATCGGCGGCCTGCCCCCGATGGTGATCGGCTCGTGGCGGAACGAGGCCGCGGGCCGGCAGGCGGCCGAAGCCGGCCACGACGTCGTGATGTGCCCGGAGCAGCACGTCTACCTCGACCACCGCCAGGCCGAGCACCCGGACGAGCCGATCCCGGTCGGCATGTCGCACACGCTGGAGGATGTCTACGCGTACGAGCCGGCGCTCACCGGCCCGCGGCTGCGCGGTGTTCAGGCGCAGGTGTGGAGCGAGCACCTGGACAGCGTCCGGCGCGTCGACTACATGGCGTTCCCGCGGCTGTCGGCGTTCGCGGAGGTCGCGTGGAGCAGTGGCGCGCGGGACTACGCGGAGTTCCTGCCGCGCCTGCGCGACCACCACCTCCCCCGGCTCGACGCGCTCGGCGTCGAGTACCGGCCGTTGGAGGGACCGCACCCGTGGCAGACCCGGCCAGGTGTGCCAGGCCGGCCACGCTGATCCAACGGTCCCCCAGCTCGACCCCGGCCCGGTCAGGAGCGCCCGCGGTGTCGGCGAAGCCGCCGACCACGCGCCCACCGGCTGTGGATGGCTCAGGGCAGCAGCGTGACCTCGAACGAGCGCGCCGGTCCGGTGTTGCCCGCCGCGTCGGTCGAGCGGTACTCGATGCGGTGCCGCCCGTAGCCCGGGGCTCGCTCGGCGAACGGCGACACGGTCAGCCCGCCCGCGCCGAGGTTGCCGTACGACAGGCCGTCGATGTCGGTGCCGCGCGGGGTGAACAGGTACGGCGCGTCCGGGTCCGTCGGCCAGCCGTAGTACTTGTGCCAGCCGTCGCCGTCCACGCGGAACTCCGCCATCCCGTCCGACGGCGTCAGGCGCATCGTGAACGAGCCGTGGACCACCTGGCCCGCCGGTGCTTCGGCCGTCGTGGCCGGGCCCGTGGCGTCCACCGTCCAGGTCAGCGTCGTGCCGCCGGTCGTCGCCGTCAGCGTGTGCGCCCCGCGCGTCTCCGAGAGGGCGTAGTCGGGCCCGGTCCCGACCGGCTTCCCGTCGAGGACCCAGCGCACCACGGGCACCGAACCGGTCGGCTCGCCCGTCTCGACGTAGACGACATCGCTGCCGCCGACCGGCTGCGCGGTCGGGGTCGACGCCACGACGGCCGGGCCGCTCGCGGGCGGCGTCACCACCGAGGTGTCCACGGTCCAGGTGCGCGTGGCCGCCGGCCGGACCGCCGGGTCGCGGACGAACGGCGTCGGGTCGGTCACCTTCGCCGTCAGGGTGTGCTTGCCCGGCTTCACGTGCGCCTGCCGGAGATCGAGGGCGTCGGAACCACGCAGCGGACGGCCGTCGAGGGTCCAGCGGACGTCCAGGCGGTGGCTCACCGGGCGCATCGTCCGCAGCCACACGACGCGGTCGGCGCCGATCGTCCCGGCCGGCGTGCCGCCGCTGATGAGCGGGACCTTCGCCGAAATCCGTTGCGTCATCCGCTCGCGGCCGACCTGGTCGAAGGCGTAGCCGAGGGTCTTCATCATCGAGTGCTCGCTCGGCCGCCACACGCCGGTCTGCGCGTACAGGCCGCCTTCGAAACGGCCGATCGAGCCGCCGGACTCGCTCGGCTCGCCGAGCCAGCGCCACCACTTCGCGTGCTGGTCCCGCAGCTGCTTCTCGGTCAGCAGGGTGTGGTGGATCGACGACGGCTCGCCGCCTTCGTAGGCGCCGCCGGGAACCGCGCGCGCGTAGTAGTCGTATTCGTCGTCGAGACCGCCGAGCGAATGACCGAGTTCGTGCGGCGAGATGAGCGCGGACAACGCGTTGCCGCCCGACGCCGTCGCGTACGAACCGCCCGCGCCGCCGTAGGTACTGCTGTTGCCCAGCGCCAGGATCTGCCGGTTCGCCGCGGTCGTGCCGGGCACGAGGTCGGCGTACCGCTGCGCCGCGGCGTCGTCGACGGTGAGCAGGCGCTGCACGCTTTGCGCGTTGCAACCGCCCCAGAAACCCATGTCCAGCGGGGTGTTCTTCTTCGGCGCGTCGAGCGAGGGGTCACAGTCCACACCGGACTCGGGTGACGCGATCGACACCGCGAAGACGTTGAAGTAGCTGCGGTAGGACTTGAACGGCTCGAGCGACCAGAGCGTGCTGACGTGCCGCTGGACGTCGGCGAAGAACTTGGGTTGTTCGGCGGCGGTGTAGCCGTCCCCGAGGACGATGAGGTTGAACCGCTGCGAGACCGGCCCGGTCACTTGGACCTCGGTGACGGTGCCGGCGGGCTCGTCGGCGTCCGCCGGAGTGGCGAGCCCGAGCACCATGACCGCGGCTGCGACGATCCCGGCCCACTTCCGCATGGCGGTACTCCCCCTGGTCGGCGATCTTTCCGGTGTACCGCACCGGCCGCGCGGCCGGAACCGCCGGAAGTCGGAGGCTCGCCGTATAGGTCGTTATACGCGAGTGAGGCGGTACCAGACCTCCGGCCGCCCGACCTGGCCGTAGTGGGGCTCGCGGTGGGCCATCCCGTTGTCCGCCAAGTACTCCAGGTACCGGCGGGCCGTGACCCGCGAAGCACCGATCGCGGAAGCCGCCGCGCCCGCCGAAAGCCCTTCCGCCGCGCCGGAAAGCGCGTCCCGGATCGCTTCGAGGGTCTGGACGCTCATCCCCTTCGGCAGCGGCGGCTGCTCGGTCGTGCGCAACGCGCCGAGGGCGCGGTCGATCTCGGCCTGGCCAGTCACTTCGCCGGACGCGTCGCGGAATTCCGCGTAGCGCTCCAGCTTCTCGCGCAGGGTCGCGAACGTGAACGGCTTGAGCAGGTACTGCACCACCCCGACCGACACCGCCGCCTTCACCAGCCCGAGGTCCCGCGCCGACGTCACCGCGATGACGTCGATCGGGAGCCCGGCCGCGCGCAGGGACCGGCACACCGCCAGGCCGTGCGTGTCGGGCAGATAGAAGTCCAGCAGCACCAGGTCGACCGGCTCGCGTTCGCAGAACCGCAGGGCGTCGCCGCCGGAATGGACCACGCCGGCGACCGAAAAGCCGGGGAGCCGCTCGACGTACACGCGGTGCGCCTCGGCCGCGACCGGCTCGTCCTCCACCACCAATACCCGGATCACGAGCCCACCTCCTGCCGCGGCAGCCGGACGGTGAACACCGCGCCCCCGTCCCGGCCGACCTCGACCGTGCCGCCGTAGCGGCGCACCGCCTGCCCGACCAGCGCCAGCCCGAGCCCGTGGCCGTCCTCCGCCTTCGTCGACCAGCCGCGGCGGAAGACATCGGCGTCTTCGGGTACGCCGGGCCCGGAGTCGGCCACGCGCAGCAGCAGGCCGTCGTCCTCGGAACGGGCCGTGACGACGACCTTCGGGTGCCCGCTGCCGCGCACCGCCGCGTCGATGCCGTTGTCGATCAGGTTGCCGAGGATCGTCACCAGGTCGCGGGCCGCGACCCCGAGCGAGACGTCGTCGATCACGGTGTCCGGGGTGACGGTCAGCTCGACGCCGCGTTCGCTCGCCTCGGCGGCCTTGCCCAGCAGCAGCGCGGCCAGCACCGGTTCGGCGACGGCGCCGACGACCCGGTCGGTCAGCTCCTGCGCCAGCGCGAGCTCGGCGGTCGCGAACTCCACCGCCTGCTCGGGTTTTCCGATCTCCACCAGGGAAACGACCGTGTGCAGCCGGTTCGCCGCCTCGTGCGCCTGCGACCGCAACGCCTCCGCGAGGCCGCGCGCGGTGGTCAGTTCCCCGGTCAGCGTCTGCAGTTCCGTGTGGTCGCGCAGGACGACGACGGTGCCCTGCGCGCGGCCGCCCGAGCGTACGGCGGTCGTGCTGACCAGCAGCACCCGCGAATCGGTCAGGTGCAGCTCCTCGGCCCGGTTCTCCGCCGACGTGAACGCCCGCGCCAGCTCGGCCGGCAGCCCGAGCGAGGCCAGCTCGCGCCCGACCGGGTCGGCGCCGAGGCCGAGGAGGGTGCGCGCGCCGTCGTTGCACAGGCCGATGCGCCCGTCCCGGCCGACGAGCAGCACGCCCTCGCGGACCGAGTGCAGCACGGCTTCGTGGTACTCGAAGAGGTTGCTCAGCTCGTCCGGCGCGACGCCGCGGGTCTGGCGCCGCAGCCGGGCACTGATCAGCCAGCCACCCAGGGCCCCGACGAGCACGACCGCGCCGGCGACGCCGAACAGCGGCCAGAGCCGTTCGCGCAGCTCGGCCGAAATCGCCGCCACGGTGATCCCGACGGCGACCAGCGCCACCACCTGCTGCCCCGGCCCGAACACCGGCACGACCGTGCGCACCGACGGCCCGAGCGAGCCGGTGTAGGTCTCGGTGTAGGTCTGCCCGTGCTGCGCCTGCTCGATCGTGCCGATGTAGTGCTGGCCGATCAGCGCCGGGTTCGGGTGGGTGTACCGGATCCCGGCCGGGCTCATGATCGTGATGAAGTCGACGCCGGTGTCGGCCTGCACCCGCACCGCGAACGGCTGCAGCATCGCGCTCGGGTCCGCCGTCGCCACCGCGGCGGCGACGGTCGGGGCGTCGGCCACCGCCGAAGCCACCGCGCGGACCTGGTCGCGCGCGTTCTCGTTCACCGCGCGGGACGCGTCGAGGTAGGCGAACGTGCTGCCGGCGCCGGCCAGCACGCAGAGCACCACCAGCTGCAGCACGAGCAGCTGGCGGGCCAGGCTCCAGCGGGACCGCATCGTCGGGGGCACCTCCTCATACCAGCACACGCGCTCCCCGGGTGTCCGAACGGGACGGTCGCGCGAACTCAATGAACACAAGTGAGCCGGGTCACCGAAGTGCGCCTACAGTGTGCCGCAACCTGGAACACCCCTGAGCTGGAGGCAACGGTGCCGACCCCACCGACCACCGAGGAGACCCCGCGCAAGCGGGACAAGACCCACTACCTGTACCTGGCCGTGATCGTCGCGGTCCTGCTCGGGATCCTGGTGGGCTTCCTCTTCCCGGGCTTCGCCAAGGGCCTCAAGCCCCTCGGCGACGGCTTCGTCAACCTGATCAAGATGATGATCACGCCGATCATCTTCTGCACCATCGTCATCGGCGTCGGCTCGGTCGCGAAGGCGGCCAAGGTCGGCAAGGTCGGGGTGATGGCGCTGTTCTACTTCATCATCATGTCGACCTTCGCCCTCGCCATCGGGCTGGTCGTGGGCAACCTGCTGCACCCCGGCACCGGCCTGCACCTGAGCCCGGCCGACGTGAAGAGCGTCCAGAAGTCCGCCGGTGGCGCCGAAGGCCCGGTCGACTTCCTGCTCGGCATCATCCCGAAGACGCTCGTTTCCGCCTTCACCGAAGGCGAAGTGCTGCAGACGCTGCTGGTCGCGCTGCTCGTCGGGTTCGCGCTGCAGAAGCTGGGCCCGAAGGGCGCGCCGATCCTGCGCGGTGTCGAGCACCTGCAGAAGCTGGTCTTCCGGATCCTGGCGATGATCATGTGGGCCGCCCCGATCGGCGCGTTCGGCGCCATCGCCGCGGTGGTCGGCGCGACCGGCTGGGCCGCGTTGAAGAGCCTCGCGGTGATCATGGTCGGGTTCTACGCGACCTGTCTCGTCTTCGTGTTCGTGATCCTCGGGCTGGTGCTCTGGTTCGGCGCCCGCGTCAGCATCCTGAAGCTGCTGCGCTACCTCGGCCGCGAGTTCCTGCTGATCCTCTCGACGTCGTCGTCGGAGTCGGCGCTGCCGCGGCTGATCGCGAAGATGGAGCACCTCGGCGTCGACAAGTCCGTCGTCGGCATCACCGTGCCCACCGGGTACTCGTTCAACCTCGACGGCACCGCGATCTACCTGACCATGGCGACGCTGTTCATCGCCGCGGCGCAGGACGAGCCGCTGTCGATCGGCGCGCAGATCGGCCTGCTGGTCTTCATGATCATCGCGTCGAAGGGCGCCGCGGGCGTCTCCGGCTCCGGCATCGCGACCCTGGCCAGCGGCCTGCAGTCGCACCGGCCGGAACTGGTCAACGGCGTCGGCTTCATCCTCGGCATCGACCGGTTCATGTCGGAGGCCCGCGCGCTGACGAACTTCGCCGGCAACGCCGTCGCGACCGTCCTCATCGGAAACTGGACGAAGGAGTTCGACCGCGAACAGGCCCAGCGCGTGTTCGCCGGGCAGGCACCGTTCGACGAATCCACGATGGTCGACGAAGAGCGGGAGCCGGCGGAGGCCGTCGCGAAGTAGCACCACCGAACGTTCGTGCTCATGCCCCCGCTGAGCACGAGCCACCGCGGGCCGCGGTGCGAGTCTCCCCGACCTCGCACCGCGGCCCGTTCCACGTTTCAGGCCACGTCGTAGGCGACGCGCGCGGCGGCGATGTCGTCGCGGTGGCGTTCCGCCCAGCCGAGCAGGCCGTTCAGCGACTGGTACAGCTCCTTGGCCATCGGCGTGGCTTCGTACTCGACCCGCGGCGGCACCGTCGGGTAGATGGTGCGCTTCAGCAGGCCGTCACGTTCGAGGTTGCGCAGGGTCAGCGTCAGCATCCGGCGGCTGATGCCGTTGACCGCGCGTTCCAGCTCGGTGAACCGCACGGGCCCGCGGATGGCTTCCAGCAGGATGCCGATCGCCCACTTCCCGCTGATGCGGTTGATGACCTCCAGCACCGTGCAGACATCGAGTTTTTCCGGGTCGATCTCCGTGACCTGGACAGGTACACCGATGTTCCCCTGGGACATGGAAGTGCCTCCTTACGCGGGCACCCATGGTCACACATGATGGGCACTGTTACAAGAAGTGCCCTGGCGACGACCAGGGGGAACACTCGACTGGAGGGGCCTCAGATGGCCGAGAACCACCCCACCCGCTCCCGCGGCCTCGCGTTGGCGGTGCTGTGCGCCGCCTCGCTGATGGTCGTGCTGGACAGCAGCATCGTCGCGGTGGCGCTGCCCGCCATCCAGGCCGACCTCGGGTTCACGCCCGCCGGGCTCGCCTGGGTGGTCACCGCCTACCTGGTCGCCTTCGGCGGCCTGCTCCTGATCTCCGGCCGGCTCGGCGACCTGCTCGGCCGCCGCCGCGTCTTCCTCGGCGGGCTGACGCTGTTCACGCTGGCCTCCCTGGTCGCGGGCCTTGCGACGGACGCCGGCGTGCTGGTCGCCTCGCGGTTCGCCCAGGGCGTCGGTGGCGCGCTCGCGTCGGCCGTGGTGCTCGGGATGATCGTGACGATGTACCCGGAGCCGCGGGCCCGGACGCGCGCGATCGGCGTCTACAGCTTCACGCAGGCGGCGGGCGCGTCGATCGGGCTCATCGCGGGCGGCGCGCTGACGCAGGCGCTGAGCTGGCACTGGACGTTCTACGTCAACCTGCCGATCGGCGTGGCCGCGCTCCTGCTGGCCTTCCGGGTGGTCGCGCCGGACCGCGGGACCGGGCTGCGGGCGGGCCTGGACGTGCTCGGCGCGGTGCTCGTCACCGGCGCCGTGATGCTGGGCGTCTACGCGATTTCGTCCGCGGCGTGGGGCGCGCTGGCGGTGGCGGTCGTCCTGCTGGCCGTGTTCGTGCTGCGCCAGGCGAAGGCGCGCACGCCGCTGCTGCCGCTGCGGCTGTTCCGGATCCGCGCGGTGACCGGCGCGAACCTGGTGATGGTGCTGATGGTCGCCGGCATGCTCGGCTTCCAGTTCGTCACGGCGCTGTACCTGCAGCAGGTGCTCGGCCTCGACGCGCTGCGCACCGGGGTCGCGTTCCTGCCGGTGCCGCTGGTGATCGCGGTGGCGTCGCTCGGCCTCGCGGACAAGCTCACCGCGCGGTTCGGGCCGCGGACGGTGCTGCTGTCCGGGCTCGGCCTGGTGATCGTCGGCCTGGTGCTGCTGACGCGGGTGTCGGGTTCGTACTTCACCGACGTGCTGCCGCCGCTGCTGGTGATGGGCCTGGGGGCGGGTGCGGCGATCCCGGCGTTGATGGGGCTGGCGATGGCGGACGTCCCGGCGTCGGACGCGGGCGTGGCGTCGGGGCTGATCAACACGACCCAGCAGGTGGGGGCGGCGATCGGCACGGCGGTGCTGGCTTCGGTGGCGGCTTCCCGCACGGCGAGCCTGGGCGGTGACCACCGGGAGGCGCTGGCGGCGGGGTTCCGGCTGGCGTACGGGGTCAGCGCGGGCTTCCTGGTGGCCGCGGTGGCGCTGGGAGCGTTGGTGCTGGCCCGCCGCACCCGCCGCACGGTTTCCGTGCCCGAACCCGAAGTCTGTGTAGCCGGCTAGGCCAGGTAGGCGGAAAGGCCGCGGTGGCCCCGCCGCATCATCAGCGCGTGGTTCGCGCGGAACAGCGGCCGGGCCACCGCGTCGAGGCGCCGCAGCAACTCCTTGCGGGCCTGGACGTCCTGGGTGATCTCCAGCAGTGTGCCCGCGCCCGCCGCGCGGACCGCACCGGCCAGTACCCCGTCGAGGTCGCCGCTGAGCCTGACCCGCATCAGGCCCGTGCGCTCGTCCTGGTGGTCCCGGTGCATCCGGACGACGAGCCGGAACGGCAGCCGGGACCGGCAGACCAGTTCGGCGGTGTCGTCGTCCACGCGGCGCACCGCGCGGACGTCCGACCACCACCGCGGGTAGCCGGCGAGGTCGGTGACCACTCCGAACACCCGCTCGGGCACGGTTCCCGGCAGCAGCCACGTGCTGCGGAACCGGTAGCTCGCGCCCGCCAACGCCGTCACACCTGGGCCGAGACCAGCTTCCGGCCGTCCACCGTGACGATGTCGACCGACTTGACGTCGTCGGGCGCGACCAGCGCGGACCCGTCGAGCGAGAAGCCCTGGCTCTCCCACTTCTCCGACACCTGCCAGCTGCCGGCGGTCACGGATTGGCCGCCCTTCGTGGTGACCTGCAGCAAGCACTTCTCCCCGGCTTGGACGCCCTTCACCGCGACGTTCACCCGGACCCAGCCCTGGAACGGGCTCACCGACGCGGCCAGCTGCACGCCGGTCGAGGCGTCGGTCGCCCGCACGTCCTTCGTGCCGGGTACCACCGTCGGCTGGATCGGCACCGCCACGTCGGTGGACGCGGTCTGCCGTCCGACCAGGACCCCGCCGCCGAGCGCGGCCACCACCAGCACCGCCGCCGCGACGAGGGCCAGGCCCCGCCTCGACGTCGAACGAGGGGCCGGTGCCGCCTGTTCTTCGTCGCGCACCCGGCGCAGGGTCTTCTGCAGCAGCAGGTCCCCGCCTTCGGGCGGCCCGTCGAGGAACGCCTCGGGCGGTACCTCGTCGAGCGACTCGCGCAACGCCACGAGCTCGTTCAGGTCGAACCGGCACTGCGCGCAGGTCTGCAGGTGCCGCCGCTCGAAGTCGGCCGCCTCCGCGGGATCGAGCGCGCCGAGGGCGTACGCGCCGAGCTGCGTGTGACTCTCGTCGACCGAGTTCATCGCGCCACCTCCGTTCCGCTCGAAATCATCGCCGCTCTCAGTGCTCTCAGTGCGTAGTAAGACCTTGATTTCACGGTACCCGGTGCGACGCCGAGTGTTCTCGCCGCTTCGGCCACCGTCCGTCCCCGGTAGTAGATCTCCACCAGGACCTCTCGGTGCTCGTTCGAAAGGCCGTCCATCGCGCCGAGCACGGTCATCGAGTCGACCACGCCCTGGGCGTGATCGCGCTCGACGGCAGGCGTCGGCACGCCTTCGGCCGGTTCGGCCACCTCTTGGGGCCGCGCCGCCCGGGCGCGGGCCCGGTCGGTGACCAGGTTGCGGGCGACGGTCAGCAACCAGCCGCGTACCGAGCCCTTCCCGTCGTTCTGCAAGTCGTCCGCGTGCTTCCACGCCCGGACGAGCGTCTCCTGGACCACGTCCTCGGCCGCCGCCCGATCTCCGGTCAGCCTCGTCGCGTAGGCCAGCAGGCTCCGCCCGTGTTCGGCGTACAGCTGCCGAATCAGGTCCTCGCCCTTGGCCTTCTTAGGCCGCCTGCCTCCTATGGCCACCCTCGTCCTCCCGACGGTGTTCTGAGTCGGCGAGGACAGTACTGCAACCCGCAGGGCCACCGGCGGTGCGTGCGCCGAGCGCAGCGCGACCATGGTGTTCATCGGCTGCCCGTCCTTCCTCGTTCTGCCCGGAAATCCGTCGGTGGTCAGTACCCGGACCCGCCGGCCTTGCCGCCCGCGGTGAGCTTGCTGCCGTCCGGGGCGACCGCGAACCAGGTGCCGTTGGCGCCCTGGCCGTTCAGGTCGCCCGCCGCCTTGTCGCCCGAGAATTCGTAGAGCGGCCAGCCGTTGAGCGTGATCTGCTTGCTGCCGTCCTTGCGGGTCGTCGTGCCGACCTGGGTGTCCTGGATGCCCTTGAGCATCGGCGTGGCCACCCCGGCGAGCATCGGCGGCCACGCGGTCGCGCATTCGCCGTCGCAGTTGGACGTCGGCGGCTGCGAGAGGTCCTTGTCGAACCGGTAGAGCGTCTTGCCGTCCGCGTCGGTGACCACGGCGCCGACCCCGTTGATCGTCGCGACCGCGAGCATCTTGTGCCCCGGCTCACCGTGTTGCGGCCCTTGGGCGCCGTCGGCCATCTCACCGCAGGCGGACAACGTGGCGACGGCGACGAGCGCGACCGCGCTGACGACGACCGGCCGGATACGGTTCATGACGTTCTCTCCTCGGTGAGGGCGGCACCGCCGTCCGGCGGACCTCGACACCGGGTAACACGGACGTTCGCGAAGAACGGTTCAGCCGGGTTGCGCGCGATTCGGCGCCACGGCGCGCGCGGATTGGTGCGTCCCGGTGATCGGCACGATCTTGTCGCCGGACGGGCGCGGTTCCTAAGCTGACCGGGTTCGCCCCGCCGCCCCGCTCGTCCCGGGAGCCGCCGTGTCCGCGAAACCCCTCGTCCTGGTGGCGCTGCTGGCCGCGGGCTGTGCCACCGCCCCGCCCTCGTTCACGGCGACCCTGACCTCACCCACCGACGTGGTGCTCAGCTGGCCGGACGACGCCGCCGGGCACCGCGTCGAGTACGCGAACGACCCGGCCGGGCCGTGGACGACGCTGCGGTTCCTCCCCGCCCACACGACGAGCTACCACCACCCGGACCTCATCCCGGAGACGCCGTTCTACTACCGGGTGCAGCCGTTCACCGGCCCGGTCTCGACCGACCTGCGCGCAGTGACTTCGGGCGACACGGTGACGTTCACCTGGACCGACCGCGCGAGCGACGAAGCCGGGTACCTCGTGGAGATCCGGCGTCCTGGCGCGCCGGACTTCGACCCGGTCGAGGTGACCGACCCGGACGCGACGACGTGCGCGCTGTCGCTGCTGCCCGGCGAGGAGAACTCGGCCTTCCGGCTCCGGACGCTGCACTACGGCCCGCTCTCCCCGGTGGTCCACCAGACCACCGGGAAGGAGCGGTGACGCCTATTCGGCCGACAGGACCGTGCGCAGGAACTCGCCCGTGTAGCTGCCTTCGACCCCGGCGACGTGCTCCGGCGTGCCCTCGGCGATCACCGTGCCACCGCCCGAGCCGCCTTCGGGGCCCATGTCGATGATCCAGTCGGACGTCTTGATCACGTCGAGGTTGTGCTCGATCACGATCACCGAGTTGCCCTTGTCGACCAGCCCGTTGATGACGCCGATCAGCTTGTTGATGTCCTCGAAGTGCAGGCCGGTCGTCGGCTCGTCGAGGATGTACACCGTCTTGCCGGTCGAGCGCTTCTGCAGCTCGCTGGCCAGCTTGACGCGCTGCGCCTCACCGCCCGACAGCGTCGGCGCCGGCTGGCCGAGGCGGACGTAGCCGAGGCCGACGTCCACCAGCGTCTGCAGGTGGCGGTGGATGGCCTTGATCGGCTCGAAGAACTCCGCGGCCTCCTCGATGGGCATGTCGAGCACGTCCGAGACGGTCTTGCCCTTGTAGTGCACCTCGAGGGTTTCCCGGTTGTACCGCGCGCCCTTGCAGACCTCGCAGGGGACGTAGACGTCCGGCAGGAAGTTCATCTCGATCTTGATCGTGCCGTCGCCGGCGCACGCTTCGCAGCGGCCGCCCTTGACGTTGAAGGAGAACCGGCCCTGCTGGTAGCCGCGCACCTTCGCCTCGGTGGTCGCCGCGAACAGCTTGCGGACGTGGTCCCAGACGCCGGTGTAGGTGGCCGGGTTGGACCGCGGGGTCCGCCCGATCGGCGACTGGTCGACGCGCACCAGCTTGTCGACGTTGTTCAGGCCGTTCACGCGGGTGTGGCGGCCAGGCACCTGGCGGGCGCCGTTGAGCTTGTTGGCCAGCACCGTCGCGAGGATGTCGTTGACCAGCGTGGACTTGCCCGAGCCGGAGACGCCGGTGACCGAGACCAGGCAGCCGAGCGGGAACGAGACGTCCAGCCCGCGCAGGTTGTGCTCGCGCGCGCCCACGACGGTCAGCTGCCGCTTCTTGTCGACCGGGCGCCGGATCGCCGGCACCTCGATCTGCCTGCGGCCGGACAGGTACTGCCCGGTCAGCGATTCCTTGCTCTTCAGCAGCTTCTTGTACGGTCCACTGTGGACGATGTGGCCGCCGTGCTCGCCCGCGCCCGGGCCGATGTCGACCACCCAGTCGCTCGAGCGGATGGTGTCCTCGTCGTGCTCGACGACGATCAGCGTGTTGCCCAGGTTCCGCAGCCGGGTCAGCGTCTCGATCAGGCGGTGGTTGTCGCGCTGGTGCAGGCCGATCGACGGCTCGTCGAGCACGTACAGCACGCCGACCAGGCCCGACCCGATCTGCGTCGCGAGCCGGATCCGCTGTGCTTCACCACCCGAAAGAGTGGCCGACGCGCGGTCGAGCGAGAGGTACGTCAGGCCGACGTCGAGCAGGAAGCGCAGGCGGGCCTGGATCTCCTTCAGGACCGCGCCGGCGATCATCGCCTCGCGCTGCCCCAGCTCCAGCTCGTCGAGGAACTGCGACGCCTCCGCGATGGACAGCGCGCAGACCTCGGCGATGGACATGTCGCCGCGGGTCTTGTGCGCCAGCGTGACGGCGAGGATCTCCGGCTTGAGCCGGGTGCCCTGGCAGGCCGGGCACGGCACCTCGCGCATGTAGCCCTCGTACCGCTCGCGCATGTACTCGGACTCGGTCTGCTCCTGCCGCCGCTCGAGGAACGGGATGACGCCCTCGAAGGCCGCGTAGTACGAGCGCTGGCGCCCGTAGCGGTTCTTGTAGCGGACGTGCACCTGCTCGTCGACGCCGTGCAGCACCGCCTTCTGGGCGCGCGCGGGCAGCCGTCGCCACGGCGTGTCCATCCGGAAGCCGATGGTCTCCGACAGCGACTCGAGCAGGCGGATGAAGTAGTCCGCGCTCTGGCCGCCCGACCACGGCGCGATCGCGCCCTCGGCCAGCGAAAGCTCGTCGTCCGGGACCACCAGCTCCGGGTCGACCTCCTTGCGGATGCCGATGCCGGTGCACTCGGGGCAGGCGCCGTAGGGCGAGTTGAAGGAGAACGAGCGGGGCTCGAGGTCCTCGATCGCCAGCGGGTGGCCGTTCGGGCAGGCGAGGTTCTCGGAGAAGCCGCGGATGCGGTGCGGGTCGTTCTCCGGCAGGTCGACGAACTCGAGCTCGATCAGCCCGTCGGCCAGCCGCAGCGCCGTCTCGACCGAGTCGGTCAGCCGCTGGCGCGAAGACGACTTCACGCTCAGGCGGTCGATGACCACGCCGATCTGGTGCTTTTCCTGCTTCTTCAGCTTCGGCGGGTCGGTGAGCGAGTGCACCGTGCCGTCCACGACCACGCGCGCGTAGCCCTGCTGCTGCAGGTTCTCGAACAGGTCGACGTACTCGCCCTTGCGCCCGCGCACCACCGGCGCGAGCACCTGGAAGCGGACGCCTTCGTCCATCTCCAGCACCTGGTCGACGATCTGCTGCGGGGTCTGCTTGCTGATCGCCTCGCCGCACTTGGGGCAGTGCGCCTTGCCGGCGCGGGCGTAGAGCAGGCGCAGGTAGTCGTAGACCTCGGTGATCGTGCCGACGGTCGAACGCGGGTTGCGCGAAGTGGACTTCTGGTCGATCGACACCGCGGGCGAGAGGCCCTCGATGAAGTCGACGTCCGGCTTGTCCATCTGCCCGAGGAACTGCCGGGCGTACGCCGAGAGCGACTCGACGTAGCGCCGCTGCCCCTCGGCGAAGATGGTGTCGAAGGCGAGGCTCGACTTCCCCGACCCGGACAGGCCGGTGAACACGATCAGGCTGTCGCGGGGCAGGTCGAGATCCACGCCGCGGAGGTTGTGCTCGCGGGCACCGCGAACAACGAGGCGATCAGCCACGCCAGGGTCCTCTCAATGTCATTCTCAGCTGCGGTCGCCGACCCGGTCTCAAGCTGCACGGGTGGCCGCGATCCATGCTACGAGCCACCACCGACAAAAACGGGTTCCGCGTCTTCCACCTGCGGTTTTGCGGGCTTCCGGCGTCTGGTGAGCCACCGGTGGGCCGGGCGTTCGACCCCCGCGGTGACCGCCCAGCCGGCCAGCACGGCGGCGCCGACGACCGCGGGGAGCCGCAGCCAGCCGGGGAGGCCGAGGTCGAGCAGAGCGCGGGCCAGGATGTAACCCAGTTCCTGGTGCACCAGATAAAGACCATACGAGATGCCCGCGAGCCAGGTGACGGCCGGGGCGATCCGCGCCAGCCCGGGGAACCGCCAGTCCGGGCCGCGGGCGGCGAGGCAGACCAGCAGCAGGAGCACGGCGAACCCGATCGTGGACGGCCAGCGCAGCGCGTCCTGCGGCAGCGCGACGTGGAACGGGAAGACCTGCAGGTCCTGCGCGGCGACCGCGGCGAAGACAAAGAGCGCGACGTGCCAGCTCTTCAGCCGCCGCTGCGACCACAGCCAGATCGCGACGCCGATCGCGAAGACGTGCAGCCGGTGCAGGCCGAGGCCGTAGTAGAACGTCTCGACGACCGGGCTCGCCGTCCCCGGCGGGAAGACCACGAAGCGCAGCGTGAGCGGCACCAGGATCAGCGCCCACAGCAGGGCGACGGTCAGCCGGTGGGTGCGCCACGACCGCGGCCACAGCAGCGCGGCGCCGGTGAAGGCCATGAGCTGGACGGGCAGGGTCCAGTAGGAGCCGTCGAGGTAGTAGAAGGCGTCCCAGCGGATGCCCCACTCCTGCACCATGCCGAGGTTGGTGACCAGGTCCAGCCAGGTCGGGATGTACCACGGCGACGGGTTCGTCGGCGGGCCCTGCGGAACCCCGAAGAGGAACCCGGTGACCCCGGGCGGGTACGGCAGGCCGCTGAAGGAGATGGCCGCCCACCGCGTCACGAGGTAGGTCACGAGAACGGCGACGAGGTACGCGGGGACGAGACGCGCGACGCGGTTCCACAGCCACCGGCGCGGATTGCCCTTGCGGAGGCTGGCGCAAACGAAGAAGGCGGAGATCACCAGGAGGATCGCGGCCCCGAACTGCGCTGTCACCCGGAAGGGGTACCCCGTGAGCTCGGGGTGCAGCAGTGCGCCCTGGTGGGTGACGTGCCCGAGGATGACCGCGAGGACGGCGACGACGCGAAGGAGGTCCCAGCTGATCCGGCGCGGCGTCGGGGAGGTGGGCACGGTCGTCCTGAGGTCGGGCTGGCTGGGGGTCTTGAGCCTACGTGTCCGCTCGCGGGAGCGCTTGTGCGGGTGGAACCGGTTGGAGCGAAACGACTACCGTGTGCACGGTGAACATCGTGGACACCTACACCGGGCACGTCGACCCGGGCGGCGACGCCACCCGGCGCACGCTGGACGAGCTGACCATCACCAAGCTGTCCGTCGGCCCGATGGACAACAACGCGTACCTGCTGGTGTGCCGTGCGGACAACGAGGCACTGCTGATCGACGCGGCGAGCGACCCGGAGCGGATCTCCGACCTGATCGGCCACGGCCCGGACCGGCCCGCGCTGAAGACGGTCGTCACCACCCACCAGCACCAGGACCACTGGCAGGCACTGGGCGCGGTCGCGGGCGCGAACGGCGCGAACACGGCGGCCCACCCGCTGGACGCCGCGCCGCTGCCGGTGCCGCCGGACTTCCTGGTCGAGCACGGCGACACGCTGTCGGTGGGCCAGGTCACCCTGTCGGTGATCCACCTGCGCGGCCACACGCCGGGTTCGATCGCCCTCCTGTACCGCGACCCGTCGGGCAACCCGCACCTGTTCACGGGCGACTCCCTGTTCCCGGGCGGCGTGGGGCGGACGACGTCGCCGGAGGACTTCCGGTCACTGCTGGACGACGTCGAGTCGCGGATCTTCGCCGAGCTGCCGGACGAGACGTGGTTCTACCCGGGCCACGGCGACGACTCGACGCTGGGCGCGGAGCGTCCGAAGCTCGGTGAATGGCGCGAGCGGGGCTGGTGAGCTGACGACGCACCCGAACGGGGCTGCCTACCTACTAGGCGGCCCCGTTCGCTGTCGGAGCAGCGCACGGGGCGTTGACGGACTCCGGAGGTCCGCATGGCTTCACATCCTGCCACGCCACCCGACGCGCAGGTGCGCGTCAACCTGGCTCACCTGTCCCCCGCCCAAGCCGATGGCCTGGCGTGCGTCGTCTGCGGCGCCGACTACCTCACGGTGAAGGTCCCGCACCTGCCAATCGGCCGGTCGCGGACCGGCAGCCAGATCTTCGTCTGCTCGACCACGTGCCTGGCGCCCGGCGGTGCGGCGTGAGCATCGAAGCGATCTCCTGGGCACTCAACGCCGCCGAGATCCCGCGCAAGCGGCGGGACGCGTCGTCCCTGGCGATCGTTCTGGCCGGGCTCGCCAACCACGCTGGTCCGGACGGATGCAACGCCTTCCCCTCCATCGGCACACTGACCCGGTACACCCGCCTGTCGGAGCGATCTGTGCGTACGCGCTCCGCTCGCTCGGGGAACTGGAGCTCATCCGCCCGTCCGATCCTGACATCGGTGTCCGCACGGGTCATCTGGCTGGACGAGGATCGTCAGCGTTCGGTGCCTTGCCCGCGGTGTCATCCCAGCGCCGCCACTCAGGCGAGCGGAGGCATTCGATGATCGCCGACGTGCTCGATCGTGTCCGCCAGGCGGTTGTCGATGCGCAAGCCGCCGGCCGCCCGAAGCACGGACGGCCCACGCTCGTGAAGCGGGATGAGGCCGAGGACGACAACCCAGCTGAGCCATGACCGGGTGGGGCGCCTACGCCTTGACGATATTGGCGACGCTTGTCCTGCTCATCCTCTGCTGGAGCGTGGCTGATCGGAGGAAGGCGCGCCGTCGCGCTCGGTTCATCGCTAGGCACAAGCCTGATTGGTCTGTGTCCGCCATCCCAGAACGAGTCGAGCAGGAACGTCCCGAGGAGGATGCGGCCAAAGCACCGACGGAGCTACTGCCTGCGATCAGGCCAAAGCCGGACCAGCCGCCAACGGGACCACGGCAAGCAAGCACCTGGCCGAATCGATCGCGACGCTACGTCCGGCGGCTTTCCTAGGTCGAAGGGTCATGGATCCAGGCGACTTCGCCGGTCTCCGGTAACCGCCCTAGCGCCTTGGTCTCGGCCGCGATGCGACGGAGGTGCTCCTCCTTCGTGCCAGACCAGGCCTTGAAACCTGGGTCCTGCTCGATGAGGTCCCCGGGTACCGCTCCGCGGTCGATCAGGTCACCGATTACGGCAAGTGTCGCCGACGTCAACTCCTCGAAGGTCGCCCCCTTTCCCGCGACAGCGCCGGCTACCGCAGTGACCGGGGACAGGCCCACCCAATCTTCTCGCGCGTAGTCGAGCAGGTAGTCCAGATCGTCCTGGTAAGAGCTATTCGACGTGCTCATCAGTGGCCTCCGTCGTTCACGTGGAACCGCTTGACCGTGTCGAGGCCGTCTACCTTGTTGATGTCGATCGTGGGGCCTCCGGACTTGCTGAACGTTCGATAGGTCACTGTGGACGGTGGGTCTCCGCTGATCTGCCAGGTCTCGATTTTACCCTTGGGGGTATCGATGACCCTGTCCGGTTCTCCGAGCTTCGAGCGGACGTTGTCGAGCAACCCGTCGAGGTCCTGCTGAGACACCATCCGTACGCCCTTGCTGTCCTCGACGCCGGGGATATTCCCGTCCTTGCCGGATATGGCGTCCTGTACCGCCTTGGCGCGATCGATGGGCGCTTTGGGGTGCACCTCATCCGGCACGTGGTCGCCTCCGACGTGCTCTCCCTTGCTGAGCAGGCCCTTGGCGACTTTGCCCGCTCCGAAGAGAAGGAGGCCACCGGTGATCTTGCCGAGTGCTCGGTCACCGTGGCCGTTGGCCCAGTCGTCCCAAGCGACCATCTCCTTGAAGGTGTCCACCGGGTGGGCGATGTTGTGCGCCATCGCAGCTACCGTCTCGCCCGGGTCAGAGATGGCAGTCCAGAGGGCCTCGCCAGCGCCTGAAATCGTGTCCCAGATTCCGCCGAAGAAGTTGGCGTCTGCCTGCTTCCGGGAATCTTGTGGTGCAAGCGTCGCTTCGACTCGGAGCGCCTCCGCACAGCGGTCACCCTCTCCTACCAGCTGCTGCCGCGCCCTGTTCAAGGTGTCTCGTGCAGCCTGCCGTTGGGCCTCACCGGGATCTGAGAACGGCGGCGCCTGCACGACGGTTGGCCGTGTTCGGCGTTCGCCTGGGTCCGGGCTTGCGCGTCGGACACGGCACGGTCGTGCGCTGTCATCGCCTGCTGAGTCGCCGCGTCACCCTGCTGCCACTGGGCGATAGCCTCCGACGCCTGCCCCTGCGCCCACGACAAAGTGTTTGCGTAGGCAGTCAACATCTGCGCCGCGTTGTCCAGTGAGTCGCTCGCCTCGAGTCAGCGCGGCACCTCCGTTTGGTGATCTTCGTGGAACTTGTCCGAAGCCGGGCCACGCCAAGCCCCGGTGTCAATCCGTTTCAGCGCGTCGCCGGCTGCCAAGGCGGAGTTCGCGCGTGCGGCCAGAACTCGCGCGTTCTCGTATATCGCAGGCGGATCTCCCGGGATCAAGGCCTTCGGATCGGTCGTCTGGCCGAGCTCCGCCATCAGACGGCCCCTACCGTCGGCTCATCCGGGGTAACCGCGTCCCAGCCGGGATCAGACTTCAAGGCGTCAGCGTTGCTGTGCTCGACCGCGCGATAAGCCGCAGCCGCCTTGCCTAACAGGTCACCCAAATCACTGGCGCGGTCGGACAGTGCATCCAGCCCGACGCTCCAACGGCCGCACAGCTCTGCAAGAGCGTCGTGCACGCCGTTGTGCCCGTATAGCCCTGGTTCGCCGCACAACCCGCGCAGCTCAAAGCTGTCCTGGTCGTGCACGATGTCACCCATGCTCTTCGATGCGCTCGCCAACGCTTCGATGTCGACGTGAAAACCTGGACCGTCCATCCTGTTCGCCCCTCGTTTGCTGCGCCGCCCACCTTCAGGCTGTCGTCGATCCTTCGCGCCGTCTCCGTTCGCCGGCTTGCGCCCACGCGCGTGCCACCACGTCCGGCTGCGCCAAGCGAGACAGAATCGGAAACCGATGCTCGTCGTCGGGATCAACCATCAGACCGATTCCGGGCGGAACCAGTTCCAGCAGATCGGCACCTGTCGTGGCGAAGTAGTCACACTCCCCTGCGTGCACGGCCAGGCGTTCCAAGGTCGAGAACACGACCATCCACCGGCCACGCTCGCCAAGCTCGGTCACCAGGAGCGCCGGCTGCTCCGGCCGCTGCGCGTACACCATCGCGCCTGCGAACGTGTCCATGAAGTCGCCTGGGCCTCGGCTGCCATCCCAAACTTGCTGCGCAACGACCGCGAGCCCGACCTCACCCTCCCCGTTGTCACGATTCACACCCGACACCATACTTGGCGTAATCGGACGGCTCGAACAACCGGAAGCCGCGTAAGCCTCAATGTTGGTCTTTTCGCAGGTCAACGAGCAAATGCAGCTCGATGGAGTGCTGGCACCACAGCCGCCGCGTCCCGTCCGAAGCGAAGGTGGGCAATGACAGCCGCACACCACGGCGCCCACGAGCCACTCAACCTCAGCGGGTCTGAAGCCAGGAACGACAAGATCAGCCCGTCAGTGGTCAGGTCCAGTCGGGTGACCGTATCGTAGTTGAAGTTAAGCCACCGCACTCCGCCGGATTCGCCGATCTGGCACCACAACCGACGACTGGTGACCACGACCCGCAGGAGCTCCGTCGGCCACCAGCGTGGCTGACTGAGGCGCCGAGCTTGCTGATTCTTGTAGGCCCGGCGTGCCATTGACCCGATGAGATAGCCGGTGACGAACTGCGGCGAGCCGACGACGACGCCAGGACTCTCGTGCCAGAAAATATCGGCTTGAGAGAACCGGGCATACCGCATCGAGCCGCCGAAGTTGCCAAGGCCTCCTCGCCCGATTCCGGCACAAAACCTGCCCCAGGCGGCGTGATGGGACAGAGCCAACCGTTCGCCATCAGGTGTGCCGCAGACTAGCCGTTGGTTCCGACATTCTTGTCCAGTTACGAGGCGTCGCAGCGCAAGCGGGAGTCAGCGTGAGCGCCCCTGGTTCCAGGCCCAGCGCGTCCTCAGAGATCCGCGCGTAGATCGCGACTTTTGCCCCCCATGACATCGAGGCTACGATATCTTGCCCGCTGATGCGATACTCTGTTCCTGGGCGGCGTGGGGCAGACGACGTCACCGGAGGACTTCGCGTCCCTGCTGGACGACGTCGAGTCCCGGATCTTCGCCGAACTGCCGAACGAGACGTGGTTCTACCCGGGCCACGGCGACGACTCGACGCTGGGCGCCGAGCGGGCGAAGCTGAAGGAGTGGCGCGAGCGCGGCTGGTTCACCTACATCCCCGCCGCCGGCCCGTCCGGAGCCACCCGGTAACGCTTGGGGTGTCAAAAGCCCCCACCGGGCAACTCCCGGACGAACCGGGCGTCCACAGCAGACCCAGCGCTGGGACTTCCACCGGTTCTCTCCGCCAGGAGGCCCACCATGTCCAAACCCACACGGCGCGCGCTCGCCGCACTCACCATCCTCATCGCCGGTGCCCTCGCGGCCGCCGGGCCGGCTCAAGCCGCCGCTCCCGTCATCCCGGCCATGACCAACATCCGGACCGGGTTGAACACCGGTTTCGACCGGATCGTGCTCGACCTGAGCTCCGGTCCCGCGCCCGCCGTCAGCTACCGGCTGCTCGACGAGCTGACCGCCGATCCGAGCGGGGAAGTCGTCTGGCTCACCGGCCAGTACTTCATCAACGTGACCGCGACGCCGGCCGCCGCGCACGACGTGAACGGGAACCTCACCTACACCGGGCCGCAGAAGTTCCGGACGTGGAACCTGCGGAACGTCATGGCCGTCGCCGTCACCGGGGACTTCGAGGCGCACCTCTCCATCGGGCTCGGGGTGCGGACGCGGACCGCGGTGCACGTCTTCACGCTCACCGCGCCCAACCGCGTCGTGATCGACGTCGCCTCTTAACCGCGCTCGTACGGGATCTTCTCCCCCGCCTCCACCGCGAACGGCAGGTCGTTGCCCGCCGGCGGGAGGGGGCAGGTGGCGAAGTCCGTGAACGCGCACGGGAGGTTCACCGCGCGGTTGAAGTCCAGCGTCACCGAACCGTCCGCTGCCGGCGCGCCGACCGGCAGCGAGCGGTTCGCCGCGTACGTCGTCACGCCGCTCGTGCCGTCGGTGAACAGGATGCTGAAGCCGCCGTCCTTGCCGTTGAACGCCGTCAGGGTGTGCGACGAGCCGCCGTGCGAAAAGTGGACCACGCCCGGCGCCGTGTAGACGTGGCTCAGGCCCTCCACAACCGCGCCGACCGTGGTCGGGCGCGGCTCGTCGAACGGCTCGAACCGCCCGTGCAGCACCCACGACTCCGACGGCTCGTACGCCGGGACGCCGTGGAACTCGCGCAGCACCTCGGCCTTCGGGTCGTGCACGCGGATCAGGTACCCGGACCGGCGCGCCACCTCGATCTCGACGTCGCCCGCCAGCACCCGGGTGCCCGCGCCGCTGTTGACCAGCTCGAACCGGCGGACCTCCGTGATCGGCGTCCCCTCGTGCGTCAGCGAAGCGCCGGCCGGGTCGACGTACGCCGCGTCCGCGTCCTGCCACCAGCGGCCCGGGATGCCGGGGTACTCGCGCGGGGAGTCGGTCAGCCAGTCCAGCGAGACCAGCGCCAGCCAGCCGTGCGGGGCCGCGAGGTCCGCCTCCCGCTGGGTCTTCCAGTCCTGCCACTCCTGCGTGAACGTGCTCATCGCGGGCCCCTTCCGATCGGCTACGACGGTGCCAACCCGCCGCCGGTGCCGGTATTCCGCGTCCCAGTATCCGGACCGGGGCCCAGCCACGCGATTTCGCGCTCGCCGCCGGCCGGGACGACGATCCGCCGGTAGCCGGGGTCGTCGGCCACGGCGGTGTGGAAGCGGTCGGAGACGATCAGCAGCAGGTCCAGCTCCGGCGCCGCCGCGATCGCCGCCTTCAGCTCCTCGGCCGCGCACAGCCACGTCGCCAGCGCCACCGCGGCGCCGCCGAAGTGGGGCGGGCGCAGCACGACGTCGCCGTGGTCGGCGGCCACCCGCAGCCGGAGCTTGCCGAACTCGTTGAGGTGGCGGTTGCGCCGCCGCAGCGCCCCGGCGAGCAGCGCGACGAGCTCCGCCGCGATCCAGCCGTGCGGCACCGTCGGCGGGATGATCAACGTCGTGGCGTCGCCCTCGGCGCGGCGGAACCAGGTCGGGGTGCGGTAGGGCACCGGGACGCGCTCGAACACCTCGTCCAGCACCGCGTCGAGGGTGACGCCGAGGTGCACCGCGCGTGCCGTCCGGCCCCGGCTCGGGGCGACGATCCCGAGCCGGACGACGGTCGCGGTCACCGGGTCGGTGCGCACGGCCGGGTCAGTCCCCGCCGGGATCGGACGACCACTGGAGCCCGTAGCTGAGGCCCTGGTGCAGGTCGTGGAACTCGAGCCCGACCTCGCCGAGGCTGTTGACCGTCAGCGAGTCGCCGGAGTCGGTGCCGTCGTCGATCACGCGCCCGGGCACGCCGTTGAGCCGCCACACCCGCGACGGCGGGATCTCGCGGTCGAACCGCACCCGCACCGAGAACTTCTCGCAGCGGCGCAACGGGGTAATGACGTAGTACGGCCGCAACGCGCTGCGCTGCGGTGCGAAGCGGATGCCGTATTCGTGCCGCTGCCCAAGCCGCAACGGGCTCGGCAGCCGCATGACGAACTGGGCGTGGCTCGCCGAAACCTGGCGCGCTTCGACGATTTCGCCGCCGAACAGCACGTCCGCCGCGATCGCCGGAACGGGGTCGAGGCCAGGCACGGCGGGGGCGCTGAACGACAGCACCAGCTCGTCGAGCTCGTCGACCTCCGCGACGATCCGGCGTTCCTCCTGCACATCCGGCGGGTCGCGGTCGAGCCGGAGCACGACTTTCATCGACTCGACGTACCAGCCGGCGAGCGGGTGCAGGTCACGCTCGCGCGCGGGCGCGCCGAGCAGCTCGTCGAGCCGGCGGAACGCGAGGTCGATCCGGCGGCGCGCGGTGCGCGGGTCGCGGTCGAGGACGCTGGCCAGCCACGAGATCCGCCGGTCGAGGAACTCGCCGGCCGCCTCTTCGTGCAGGCCGAGGGCCG
>NZ_JAAGNB010001510.1:0-11348 GCF_010550475.1 Amycolatopsis sp. SID8362 | reverse complement strand
CGGTCAGCAGGGCCGCCTCGGCGCCGAGCGCGGCGGCCGTCACCGCGGCGTTCGTCGCGGGCCCCCCGGCCGCGACGTCCACCCGCAGCGACTGCACCTTCTCGCCCGGCGCCGGGAGTTCGGCGACCCGCTGGACGACGTCCACCGTGCACAACCCCGCCAGCAGCACCTTCACTTCAGGCCGGCCACGTGGGTAGCGGCGGCGGCTTCCTCGACCTCGCCGTTTTCGTTGAGCCGCAACGCACCCGTGAGCAGGCCGACGACCTGGTTCATCGTGTGCGTCTTCGGCGAGACGACCGCGACGCGCTTGCCGAGGCGGTGCACGTGGATGCGGTCGGCGATGTCGAACACGTGCGGCATGTTGTGGCTGATCAGCACCACCGGCAGGCCGCGGTCGCGGATCCGGCCGATCAGGTCGAGCACCTTCCCCGACTCGGCGACGCCCAACGCGGCGGTCGGCTCGTCCATGATCACGGCCTTGGTGCCGAACGCGGCCGCGCGCGCCACGGCGACACCTTGGCGCTGGCCACCGGACAGCGTTTCGACGGGCTGGGTGATGGACTTGATGTTGATGCCCAGCTCGTCGAGGATCCGCTGCGCCTCCGACCGCATCGTGCCGGTGTCGAGCTTCCGGAACAGCCCGAACGGTCCCTTGAGCCGCTTTTCCCGGCCCAGGAACATGTTCGACGCGATGTCGAGCGCGGGCGCGACGGCGAGGTCCTGGTACACCGTCTCGATCCCGTAGTGCCGAGCGTCCAAAGGGGACTTGAAGTGGACGGTCGCACCGTCCACTTTGATCTCGCCCTCGTCGGGGATTACCGCGCCGGACAGGGCTTTGATCAACGACGACTTCCCGGCGCCGTTGTCACCGACCACGGCGAGCACCTCGCCGGGCAGCAGGTCGAAGTCGGCGCCGTCGATGGCGGTCACCCGGCCGTAGCGCTTGACCAGCCCACGGGCTTGCAGGATGGGTTCGGTCATGACTGCTGCTGCCTCCTCGCGATCCGGTCCACCACGACGGCGGCGATGAGCAGGGCCCCGGTGGCGAGGTCCTGGTAGTTGCCATCGACGTTCATCTGCGTGAGGCCCGACCGCAGCACGGCCACGACCAGCGCGCCCATCAGCGTCCCGAGCACCGAACCGCGGCCGCCGAAGAGGCTCGTGCCGCCGAGGACGACGGCGGTGATCGAGTCGAGGTTGCCGAGCTGGAACTGGTTCGGGTCGGCGTTCGGCGTCCGGCCGAGCGCCTGCCAGGCCGCGATGCCGAACGTCAGCCCGGCCACGATGTACACCGACAGCACCGTGCGGTTGACCTTGATGCCGGACAGCCGCGCGGACTCCGGCGCGTTGCCGACCGCGTAGACGTGCTTGCCCCACGCGGTTTTCGTCAGCGCGTACCAGACGCCGAGGTACATCAGCAGCGCCAGCGTCATGCCGTAGGTGATCGGGATGCCGCCGAAGAGGTAGCGCTTGGTGCCGAGCCACTGCAGCAGCCCGTCGGTCACCGGCACGGCCTGGCCGCCCGCGATCAGCTTCGACACCGCGGTCAGCATCGTGAACGTGCCGAGCGTGATGATGAACGCCGGCAGCTTGATCCGCGTCGCGAGGCCGCCGATGAACATGCCGACGATGATCGTCAGCACCACGCCGGCGAGCAGCGCGACGAAGCCGTTGGTCCCGGCCGCGGCGAGCTTCGCCATGATCAGCGTCGCGACGACCATCGACGCCGCGTTGGACAGGTCGATCCCCGAGATGAGGATGACGAGCGTCTGCCCGAGCGCGAGCGTGCCGACGACCAGCGACTGCTGGACCACTGTGGACAGGTTGTCGAGGTCGAAGAACGTGTCCGTGGCCAGCGAGAACACGACGATGGCGACGACCAGCGCCAGCGCCGGGCCGACCGCCGGGGCGCGGAGGAGGAATTCACCGAGGGATTCGCGATCCCTCGCCGGGGCTGCGGTAGCTGTGGTCATTTCTGGCCTCCCCAGCAGTTCTGCAAGCCCCAGGCCGAGTCGTGGCTCTCGATGCCGGGCAGCGGCTTGTCGGTGATCACGGCGGACCCGGTGTTGACGAAGCCGGACGGCTTCTTCCCGGTCTTGGCGTATTCGACGGCGGCGAGCACACCCTGCTCGGCCATCTTCTTCGGGAACTGCATGACGGTGGCGGCGAACTGCCCGTTCTTGACGTTCTGGACGCCTTCGCAGCCGCCGTCGATGGAACCCATCACGATCTGGCCGGTGAGCCCGCGGGCGTTCAGCGCCGCGTACGCGCCGCGGCCCATCGGCTCGTTCATCGAGTAGACGGCGTTGATGTCGGTGCTGCGCTGGAGCAGGTTCTCCATACCCTGCTGGGCGAGGCTCTGGTCGCCGTTGGCCGCGGTGTGGCCCTTGATCTCCGGCGAGCCGTCGGTCAGCCCGATGCCCTTGAGGAAACCGCCGTGGCGCTGGGTGTCGACCGTGCTGCCGGCGGTGCCGTCGACCATCAGGAGCTTCGGCGGGACACCCTTGAGCGCGGCCTTGACGTAGGCGCCCTGCTGTTCGCCCGCCGCGAAGTTGTCGGTGGCGAAGGTGGCGTCGACGGCGTCGGCCGGTTCGGTGGCGGTGTCGAGGGCGATCACCAGGATGCCCGCGTCACGCGCGTCCTTGATCGCCTTGAGCACGCCGGTCGACGAGCTGGGCGTGATCAGGATGGTGTTCGCGCCCTGCTGCACCAGGTTCTCGATCGCGCGGACCTGGCCGTCGTTGTCGCCGTCGAACTGCCCGGCGAGCGCGCTGAAGTCGGCGCCGTTGGCCTGGGCGGCCGCTCTCGCGGCGTTGCGCAGTTCCACGAAGTACGGGTTGGTGTCGGTCTTGGTGACCAGGCCTACCTTGGCCTTGCCGCTCCCGCCGGTGGAGGTGTTGCCGCCCCAGTGCCGTTCGACCGTGCACCCGGTCGTCGCGGCGAGGACGGCGGCCAGCACCACCGCGGTGAGACTCCGCTGTCTCATGGGTTCCTGCCCCTTTGTGTGGGTTCGAGGCTTGCCGATGGACGGGAAGGTAGACAGACTGCTCCGTGGACGCAAGCGTTTGCGCAAACGCTTGCCAGAAAGGATTGGCATGCCCCAGCCGAGGTCGTCGCGGCCGACCCAGCGCGACATCGCCGAGCTCGCCGGCGTTTCGATCACCACCGTCTCACACGTGGTGAACGGGACGCGGGCGGTCGCCGAGGACACCAAAGCGGCCGTGCTGCGGGCGATCGAAACGACCGGCTACACCGGCGACGCGATCGCGCGTTCCCTGGTCACCGGCGGTACGCGGTCGATCGGGATGGCGATCTCGCTGGTCGCCAACCCGTACTTCGCGATGCTGATGCAGGCGATCGAGCGGGAGGCGTCGCTGCACGGGTACACCGTCCTGCTGGCCGACACGCACGACGCGGCGGACACCGAGCGTGACACCGTGCGAGCGCTGCGCTCCCGGCGCGTCGACGGCCTGCTCATCACCCCGGCGCCCGGCGACGGGCCGGTGATCGGCGAGCTCGTGTCGCTGGACGTGCCGACGGTGCTCATCGACCGGCTGGCCACCCGCACCGACGTCGACCAGGTGGGCTCGGAGAACATCCAGGCGACGTCGGCGCTGACCGCGCACCTGGCGACGCTCGGGCACCGGCGGGTCGGGATGATCAGCGGCGCGCCCGGGCTGTCGACCAGCGAGGAGCGGGTGCTGGGCTACCGGCTGGGGCTGGGCCGGTCCGGGCTGACCTGGTCGTCCGACCTCGTGGCCTGCGGAAACTCGTCGCGCGAAGGCGGCGCGCTGGCGTTGAGCACGCTGCTGGCGCTGCCCGAGCCGCCGACCGCGCTGGTCGTCGGGAACGACAGCATGATGGTCGGGGTGCTGCACGAGGCGCGGCGGCGCGGGTTGCGGATCGGGCGCGACCTGCCGGTCGTGGTCTACGACGACGTCGAGTGGGCGGACCTGGTCGACCCGCCGCTCACGACGATGGCGCAGCCGATCGAGGAGATCGGCCGCCAGGCGGTCCGGCTCCTGCTGGCCCGCATCAACGACCCGGCGCGCAAGGCCGAGACGGTCCGGCTGGCACCCACCCTGCGTCACCGTGAGTCGTGCGGCTGCCCGCCGGTTCACTCACATCAGTGATTCTGGAGTTTTGCCGTCATCTCGCGGGCGGTCAGCGGATACCTTTCGGCTGAGCGTCTGCGAGGGCATATGACGGCACTTTCGCCGGAGCTCCGGTTGTGGGACCCCCCGGTCACCTACCGGATCGGCGTCGCGATGGGTGTGCACGCGAACCCCTACTCGGGTGAGCTGCTGCGCGCCATCAGAGCGACCGCGGCCCACGCCGGCTGCGACGTCGTGCTGGCGGACACCGACGACGCGGTCGGCGAAGAAGCGGAGCTCGTCCGGGCGTTGCGGGCCGACCTGGTGGACGGCGTGCTGCTGGTCCCCTCGGCGGGCGACGAAGCGGTGATCAACGGGCTGGTCCGGATGGGCGTGCCGACGGTGCTGGTGGACCGGGTGGCCGCGCGCAACGACGTGGACCAGGTGGGCACGGAGAACGTGCACGCGGTGGCGTCGCTGGTCCGCCACCTGACGGCGGGACGACACCGCAAGATCGGCCTGATCTCGGGCGACGACGGGCAGGAAGTCAGCCGTGAGCGCGTCCGCGGCTACCGCCTCGGCCTCGAGCAGTCGGGCCTGCGCTTCAACCGCGAACTGGTCGAAAGCGGCTTGTCGTCCTCCGGCGGCGCGGCCCGCGCGACGGCGAAGCTCCTGGACGGCTGGCCCTCCCCGACGGCGCTGGTGGTGGCGGACGAGTCGATGCTGGTCGGCGTCCAGTACGAGGCCCACCGCCGCGGCATCCGCATCGGCTCGGAGCTGGCGGTGGTGGGGTACGGCGACATGGACTGGGCCCGCCGCGTGAGCCCGGCGGTGACGACGCTGGCCCAGCCGGTCGCCGAGATGGGCCGGCGGGCGGTGCAGCTGCTGATGTCGCGGATGGCGGACCCGGACCGGCCGCCGGAATCGGTGTGGCTGACCCCGAAGTTCCTGCACGGCGCGTCCTGCGGGTGCTGACGCCGGTCAGAGCGTCGCCGCCGCCTCCAGGAGCATCCAGCCGCCGACCTGGACCGACAGGTCTCGCTCCGGCGCGTCCGCCGGCAACGGCCAAGGCGCCGGCCGGTCCCAGTACGCGCTGAACACCGGCCCCGGCGCCGCACCCGACCAGCACGCCTCCGCCGACGTCAGCACCAGCGACCGCGCCGTCGACGCCTCCGGGCCCGGCAACGACCGGGCCGCCAGCGCCAGGTACCGCGCCAGGATCGCCGCGAACAACCCGCCATCGCCGCCGCCCTGACCGCGGATCACCCCGCCCGGTGCGCAGTGCTCGGCAACCGCTCGCACCGTCCGGGCCGCCGCGTCCATTGAGGACAGTTCCAGGCAGGCGCCCAGGTAAACCCCTTGGCAGTAGGTGAAAATGTGCTTCACCAGCTCACCCGTGTCCGCCCGGATCCCATCCCACACCAGGCCGGACTCCGGATCGACCAAAGTGGACGAAAGCCAGTCGAGCATCGCCCGCGCGCGAGCAACATTCCCCGACCGGGCGTGGAAGATCGCCGCCGGCCCGTTCGCCGGCGCGTTCTTGAAGTCGTCGCCCTTGCGCCACCAGATTCCGCCGCCGGCCGCCGGTGTCCAGGCCGACAGCAGCTGCGTGTCGATCGCCGCCAGCGCCGGGCCGACGTCGATGCCCAGTGCGGAAACCCGTTGCAGGGCCAGGCCGAGCCACGCCATGTCGTCGTAGTAGTCGTTCGTCCAGCGGCCGAAGTTGCGCAGCCGCACCGAACGCACGAACGAGCGGATCACGGACAGCCGCGCCGGCGACGGCGCACGCAGCTGCGCGTCCACCAGCGTGTCCAGCAAGTGCGCCTGCCACCAGTAGTTCCAGTGCCAGTGCAGCCGCTGGCCCGGCGACGGGGGCCAGCCGCTGCGGCCGAGCGTCGTCGCGGGCAGGGCCCACACCCGGCGCAGGTGGCGGGAGGTCACCGCGCGTTCGGCCTCCGAGACGTCCATGTCGCAATCGTGCCTTGCCCCTCGACATACCGCTCGGTATGTTCAGTGGTCATGACGACCGCTCACGTCACCTGCCCGCTGTGCGAAGCCACCTGCGGCCTCGAGGTCACCCTGGACGAGAACCAGCAGGTCACCCGCGTGCAGGGGGATGACCAGGACGTCTTCTCGAAGGGTTACATCTGCCCCAAGGGCGCGTCGCTCGGCGCCCTGCACCACGACCCCGACCGGCTGACCGCGCCACTGCTCAAGCGCGACGGCGAGTTCGTCGAGGTCAGCTGGCAGGAGGCCTACGACGAGATCGCGCGCCGCCTCCCGCCGATCATCGAGGAGCACGGCCGGGACGCCGTCGCGGTCTACGCGGGCAACCCCGGCGTGCACAACATCGCGCTGACGCTCTACGGCCGCGTGCTCTACAAAGCCTTGGGCACCAAGAACTTCTACAGCGCGACCTCGGTCGACCAGATGCCGAAGCACTACTCGTCCGGCACCATGTTCGGCGACCCGCTCGCCATCCCCGTGCCCGACCTCGACCGCACGAAGCACCTGCTCGTGCTGGGTGCCAACCCGCTCGTCTCCAACGGCAGCCTGATGACCGCGCCGGACATCCGCGGCCGGCTGCGCGGGATCCGGGACCGCGGCGGCAAGATCGTCGTCGTCGACCCGCGGCGCACGCGCACCGCCGCGTTCGCCGACGAGCACCACCCGATCCGCCCCGGCACCGACGCCTTCCTGCTGTTCGCGCTGGTCAACGTCCTGTTCGAGGAAAATCGCGTCGCGCCGGGACGCCTCGCCGAGCACCTCGACGGCCTCGACGACGTCCGCGAGCTGGCGCGGCCGTTCACGCCCGAAGCCGTCGCGCCGCGCACCGGCATCGACGCCGCCGAGATCCGCCGCATGGCCCGGGAGCTGGCCGACGCCGAAAACGCCGTGGTCTACGGCCGGATCGGCACCACGACCCAGACGTTCGGGACCATCGCGAGCTGGCTGGTCGACGTCCTCAACGTCCTCACCGGCAACCTCGACGAGCCGGGCGGCGCGATGTTCCCGCTGGCCGCCTGCCAGCCGACCGGGAACCGGCGGCCGTTCGCGGTCGGGCGCTGGCGCAGCCGCGTGCGCGGGTACCCCGAGGTCGTCGGGGAACTGCCGGTCGCGACGCTCGCCGACGAGATCGAAACCCCCGGCGAAGGCCAGGTCCGCGCGCTGATCACGGTCAGCGGCAACCCGTGCCTGAGCACGCCGAACGCGGGACGCCTGAGCCAGGCGCTGGGCAACCTCGACTTCATGATCTCGGTCGACGTCTACCTCAACGAGACCTCGCGCCAGGCCGACGTCGTCCTGCCCGGCCCGTCGCCGCTCGAACGCCCGCACTTCGACCTGGCCTTCTACCAGCTGTCGGTGCGCAACGTCGCCAACTGGACCCCCGCGACGCTGCCGTCCGCGCTGCCCCAGGAGTGGGAGACGATGCTGCGCCTCACCGGCATCGTCGCCGGTCAGGGACCCGAGGCGGAGGTCGCCGCGCTCGACGACTTCGTCGCCGCGGATGTCGCCCGCCGTGCCGGGCTCGAGGTCACCCACGACCGCACCGGGCCCGCCCGGCTGGTCGACCTGATGCTGCGGGCGGGCCCGTACGACGTCACGCTGGCCGACCTCGAAGCGGCGCCGCACGGGATGGACTTCGGGCCGCTGAAACCGCGGATCCCCGAGGTGCTGTGCACCGCGTCCGGCCGGATCGAGCTGGCGCCGGAACCCGTCGTCAAGGACGTCCCGCGCCTGCGCGAAGAACTGGCGAAGCCGGTGGACGACGGCCTCGTGCTGATCGGGCGGCGGCACCTGAGCTCCAACAACTCGTGGATGCACAACCTCGCGCCGCTGGTCCGCGGCGGCAACCGCTGCACGGTCCAGGTCCACCCCGCCGACGCGGCGCGCCTGGGCCTCACCGACGGCGGCCTCGCGGCCGTGACGTCCCGGGCCGGCAAGCTCGAGGCGCCGGTGGAGATCACCGACAAGATCCGCCAGGGCGTCATCAGCATCCCCCACGGCTGGGGCCACGACGTCGACGGCGCGCGGACGCGGGTCGCGCGCGCGAACCCCGGCGTCAACTCGAACCTGGTCGCCGACGAAACGCTGCTCGACGTGCCGTCGGGGACGTCGGTGCTGAACGGCATCCCGGTCGAGGTCGCGCCGGCCTGACGCTTGACAGCGGTGCGGAGCCGAGTGCATCCTCAGCGTCGCATGTTTACGTGAACATCGGAGTTCGCATGACCCGTTGTCTGCACGCCCTCATGATCGCCGTCCTCGCCGCCGCCCTGCTCGCCGTCCCGCAGGCTTCCGCCGCCACCACCGCCTTCCGCGGCGTGAACTGGGCCGACGCCCGCGACAACTACGTCGACGGCTGGGTCATCCCGACCGGCCTCACCGCCGGGGACAGCTACGACACCGTCCGCACCAAGGCGGACGGCATCCTCACCGGCTTCCAGCAGCAGCTCGGCGCGAACACCGTGCGGCTGCCGATCAACCCGCAGAGCGTGAACTCGGACTGGTGGGCGCGGTACAAGGGCGCCGCCGATTCCGCGCTGGCGCACGGCATGAAGGTCGTTTTCGGCTACTGGGAAGCGAACAAGGACGGTTTCGTCGACGACGTGACCGCGTGGAACACCATGTGGGACCGGGTCACCGCGGACTACGGCGGCAATGCCGGCGTCTACTTCGAGCCGATGAACGAGCCGTTCGGCTACAGCCTGAGCGCCTGGGTTTCGCTCTGTTCGACCTGGCTGTCCCGGCACTCGGCCATCCCGCGCGGCCGGGTCCTGATCAGCGGGACCGGCTACAACGACAACGTCACGGGTGTCGGCGCGGCGAGCGCGTTGACCGGAACGCTGCTGTCACTGCACTTCTACGGCTTCTGGGCGTCGGACACCACCCGCGCGGCGTGGACGGCCAACCTCAGCAACCGGCTCGGCGCCTACTCGTCCCGGACCGTCATCGACGAAGCCGGCGCGCCGATGACGACCGGGCTCGACTACTCGGCGGGTCACCAGGACGGCAACAACTTCACCGCCTACTTCGCCGCCACGACGGACCTGGCGCGGTCGCGGCAGATGGGTGTCGTCTACTGGCCGGGTCTGCGTTCGGGCGACACGTATTCGATCACCCGGCAGAGCGGCAGCGGCCTGGCGACGAACAACGCGTCCGGCGTGGTGCAGCTGCGCTGGGGCTGGGGGTTGTAGCTACCAGGCCGTCGACAGGTCGGCGTGCTGCCGGACCCAGGCGTGCATGACGATCCCGGCCGCGACCCCCGCGTTGATCGAGCGGGTGGTGCCGAACTGGGCGATCGACACGACCAGCGCCGCGGCCTCCTGCGCCGGCTCGGACAGCCCGGGGCCTTCCTGCCCGAAGAGGAGGACGCACTCGCGCGGGATGTCGGCCGTCTCGACCGGCTGCGACCCCGGCGTGTTGTCGACCGCGACGACGGCGAGCCCGCGCTCGGCGGCGTAGGTCACCAACCCGGAGACGTGGTCGTGGTGGCGGAGGTGCTGGTAGCGGTCGGTCACCATGGCGCCGCGCCGGTTCCAGCGGCGGCGGCCGACGATGTGCACCTCGGCCGCGGCGAACGCGTTGGCCGTGCGCACCACGGTGCCGATGTTGTGGTCGTGCTGGAAGTTCTCGATGGCGACGTGGAACGGGTGCCGCCGCCGGTCCACATCGGACACGATGGCCTCGCGGCGCCAGTACCGGTAGGCGTCGACGACGTTGCGGCGGTCGCCCTCACGCAGCAGTTCCGGGTCGTACTGCTCGCCGGTGGGCCAGTCGCCGGGCCACGGGCCGACGCCGACCTCTTCGCGGCTCACCCACTCGGTGGGTCCGGCGTCGGGGGAAGTGGTCACCCTCCGATTGTCGCTCAGCCGAGGTGGACCGGGCGCGCGTGGGTTTCCTCGCCGTCGTGGCGGTGGCGCAGGCGCTGGTAGACGCCGACGTACGACAGCGCCAGCAGGGCCAGCGCGAAGGCGGCGATCACCGGCAGGAACGAGCGCGGGAAGAGCGTGTCGTAGAAGTAGTAGGCGTTGAAGCCGCCGGGCAGGTCACCGAGGCCCTGCTGGTGGCGGAAGTAGTTCTCGAGCGCGGTCAGCGGGCACGGGATCGGGGTGACGTTGACCAGCACGCCCCAGATCGCGAAGAAGACGTGGACGAACACGACCTTCGGCCAGCGCCAGGCCAGGAAGCCGCCGAGACCGATGAAGACCAAGGCCAGGATGTGCACCAGCACCGTCGCGTCGGCCAGGAACCTCGCCATCACCCGCCCCCTTCCCCGAACCCCCTACCAGCGACTTTACTCCGCTGATCGAGTCCGGCGGCCTTGAAGAGTGCCCCCGTGTGTGATGTTTAACCCACCGGAGCAACCCGTTCACCTGGGCGGTGACGGCGGCGTCACACCCGGTGGGAATTCCGGCGGGCCGGGGTCAGCGCGCCCGGGCCCCGGATTTCGCCGTCAGCCGAATCTCCAGCCGCACGGGCAGGTCCTCGACTTCGAGGGCCTGCTTCAGCCGTGGCACGGCGTGGCCGGTGATGCTCTCCCGGATTGCCCGCGCATCGGCGTCGCGGTCGGTGGTGACGACGAGGAAGAGTTCCGGCGCGTCCCGCGGCCCGGACAGCCAGGCCGACGCGGTCCTGACGCCGTCGTAGCCCTCGACGTCGGCGGCCATCGGCGCGGCGGCCGCGCTCGAGTCGAGGACGGTGACGCCGGTGTCCCGCTCGGTCCGCCAGGCGACGCTCTTCGGCCGCCGGAACGCCTGCGCGGCCAGCCAGCGGAGGCAGAGCAGCCCGAGGAGCGTCGCGACGGCGATCGCGACCCAGAACACCCAGGTGGGTGGCGCGGCGGCACCGGGAACGAGCGGCGCGGCCGGGTCGAGCAGGCGGAGGCGCCCGAAGTGCGTCGCGACGGCGAACCCGCCACCGGCGAGGAGCAGCAGCCCGACGAGGGCGAGAAGGCTGCGGTTGAGCCCGGCGGGCCGGTTCATCGGGCGCCTCCTCGTATCCGGACCCGCACCTTCGGCGACTCCGCCAGTCCGACCTGTTCCAGCCGCCGCGAGACCGCCGTCTCGACCGCGGTCGCGAGGCCTTCCGTGTTCGTCCGGTTCGTGCGCACCTTCACCCTCACCTTCCGCCGCCGCAGCTGCACCGCGGCCGTCGCCACCCCGTCGACGCCAGCCGCCGTCGAACGCACCGACGTGCGCAGGCCGTGGCGGGTCGTGCCCGCCTCGACGCCCGCCGCCGGTGCCAGCGCCAGTA
>NZ_JAAGNB010001462.1:0-17775 GCF_010550475.1 Amycolatopsis sp. SID8362 | reverse complement strand
ACAGCCGCGCCGCCCGGCGGAACCCCTCCCGGTCGCCGAAGAACCGCGTCCGGCCGCCCCGGAGCCCCGCCACGCCCTCGCCGCCGCACCCCCGCCCCCGCCACCCCCGGCACTTTCACGTGAAAGTGCCGCTTTGCCGCGCAGAGCGGAGCTTTCACGTGAAAGTGCCGCCGGGAACCCGGACGACGAGGACACCGAACCGCGGCTGCGGCCGGTGTCGCCGCCGGCCGCGATCGAGCCCGAGTACGAGTGGCCGACCCCGGCCGAGCTGGAACAGGAAGACGGCGCGGAGGACACGTGGCCGTTCCTGCAGACCGGCGACGTGGCCGCCGGGCCGGGAGCGGTGCCGGAACAGCGGCCGATACTCTCACTTTCCCCGGAAGCGGTGCGCGAGCGGATGACGAGCCTTCAAGGCGGCTTCCGGCGAGGGCGGCACGCGAGGGGAGACGACACCCGGAACCAGTGAACGGATTGAGGCATGAGCTCGAAGACGCCCCTGCTGGAAGTGATCGCGCTGGACGCGGCGGACGCCGAAGGCGCGCAGGCGGGCGGGGCCGACCGCCTCGAACTGGTCGCTGACATGGCGCAGGACGGCTTGACGCCGTCGGTCGAGACGCTCCGGGTCGTCCTGTCCGCGACCGACCTCCCGGTCCGGGTGATGCTGCGGGACAACGGTTCCTTCGCCGTCGGCGACCTCGAAGGGCTGCGTGCGGACACCGCCCGGCTGATCGACGTGGGCGCGCGCGAGTTCGTCTTCGGCTTCCTCAACATCGACAGCGAGATCGACGTCGACGCCTGCGAAGCGCTGCTCAAGGAGATCGACGGCCTGCCGTGGACGTTCCACCGCGCCATCGACCGGACGCGCGACCCGTTGCGCGCGTACGACCAGCTGGCCGCGCTCGGCTGCGACACGGTCCTCGCCGCCGGCCACCCGAACGGCGTCGCGAGCGGGCTTTCCGTGCTGCAGCGGCTGGCGCAGCGGGAGAGCGGGCCGGAACTGCTCGTGGGCGGCGGTTTGCGGGCGCAGCAGGTGCACCTGTTGCGCGCGGGCGGGGTGCGCGGGTTCCATGTCGGGAGCGCCGTGCGGCCGGGCGGGTGGCAGGCGCCGGTGGCCGCCGAAACCGTGCGCCAGTGGGTGGATCTCGTCAAATCCTGATCCACTGCGAAACCCGCACGCGTGCCGCGGTTCCGTCCGGGAATCCGCAGCCGGTCATACCAGTATTCGATTTCCTTGAATCGGCGTAATGAAATTGCATTCGGTTCCTGCGAATGCCGCTTCGTCGTCGGTCGTGCAGCTGCACGTGCAGTAACCCGGTTCGCCTGCTTGGGGGCTGAAGTCGTGGCAGGTGCTGGCTATCGTGAGCGAGAAGCCTGCCCGGGCGGTGCCAAGAATTGTTCGGCCAACACAGGAGGCGGCGCTGTGAGCGCGCGTATTCGGTTCGCGGTCAATTCAATGAGAAGCCATCAAGAAACCAGGATGTCGACCATCCGGTGGATTTCCGCCGCCCGGGAGCGGCTGATTCAACGCGACTACCGCTCGAGCGTGTCCGGAACGGGCCGGAAGGCCGAATCGTGACCGGCGCGCTGCCGCGGCAGCGCGGCACCGAAACCTCCGAAGACGAGTTCGCCCGACTGGGGCTCGGCGGCTCGCTCGCCCTCACCGGCCTCCTGGCCGCTGTCAAGATCGCGGAAACCGCCACCGGCGTGGTGTTGACCGCCACCGGGGTGCTACCCGGTGCCAACACCCCGAAGGAGAAGGCACCGGCCTGGCCCGGCGGGGAATGACCAGGGGGCTGCCCGCGGCGGCTCTCTTCGGACGGAGGGCCACCATGACCGGCAGCGACGGGCAGGAAGACCTCCGCGGAACCCGTGTGGGGATCGCCGACGTGCGGCGGTTGGAAGACACGGTCGCGGAGCTGCGGGCGCTCGACTACCGCTACGGCGGCGGCGCCTGCAGAGCGGCCGTCGAAGCGCGGCTCCCGGCCGCCGTCGCGCTGCTGGACGGCGTGACCAAGACCGTGGTGCTGGCCCGGCTGTGCACCGCCGTCGCCGACCTCTACAACCTCGCCGGCTGGACCAACTTCGACCAGGACCGCCCGGCCGCCGCGCTGGCCGCGTTCCGGCGGGCGCTGGAGCTCGCCGGGCAGGCGGGCAACGACGACCTCCAGGCCAACATCCACTACCGCACCGGGCGGCTGCACCTGCACTACGGCGCGGTCGACGCGGCGCTGACGGAGTTCGAGCGGGGCCGGGACGCGGCGCTGCTGGCGCACTGCAAGCTCGCGCAGGCGATCCTGTCGGCCAACCAGGCCTGGGCCTACGCCAAGAAGGCCGACGTCAGCGGCGCGCTGACCTACCTGCGCCGCGCCCGCGAGGAGTTCGCCGAAGCCGCCGACCGCGAGCCCTCGCCGTGGGCGGAGTTCTTCGGTCCCACCGACCTCGCGGCGATGATCGGCACGGTGCACGCGGAACTGGCGCAGGTGGTGGACATCCGGCACGGCCGGGACGGGATCCCCGCGCTCACCGAGGCGATCGCCGGGTACGGCCGGGGGATGACCCGCAGCCGGTCGCTGACGCTGATCTGGCTGGCGACGGTGCACGCGCTGGACGGCGACCTCGACGTCGCCTCGGCCGTCGGGGAGGAGGCGATCGAGCTGGCGGCCGCGTTGCGGTCGCCGCGGACCCGGCAGCGGCTGCACTCGCTCGCCACGGCCGCCCGGCGCTTTTCCGGCAATGCGGACGCCCAGGATATCGCCGACCGGGTCGACGTTCTCCGGCATTCCGGACAATAATCGAATGGTAAACCATTCGCAAAATGCGAACGGCAACCGAAAGTAGGTTCCTGACGCAATAGCGGCTTCTTATGCTTCTCGGCAACCTGCGGCGTGCATTCCGCGCAGGCCCGGTCCCCACCGCCGAGAGGAAATTCCCCCATGCGCTTGCGCAAGCTCGTCGCGGCCGCTGTGCCGTTGCCTGCGTTGCTCGGCCTCGCCGTGGCCGTCCCGGCCGCCGCGGCGCCGGAACCCCTGGTCACACTGGCCGACAACGCGGCTCCGCTGATCAACAGCGTCCGCACCGGTGACGTCGCGCCGGACCGGCCGATCACCGCGGCGCTCTCGCTGAAACTGCACGACCAGCAGGCACTGGAAAAGTTCCTCGCCGACGTGCAGAACCCCGCTTCACCGCAATACCACCGGTTTCTGACCCCGGCGCAGTTCAATGCCCGGTTCGGTCCGACGCAGGCCGACGTCGACAAGGCCGTCTCATTCCTCGGGAAAGCGGGCGCCACCGGGATCGAGGTTTCCGGGAACCGGCAGGCCGTCACGTTCACCGGGTCGGCGGCGCGGCTCGAATCGGCGTTCCGCACCCGGATCGGGACCTACCACGACCAGGTCTCCGGTCGCGACTTCTTCGCCAACGACGCCGCGCCCGCCGTCCCCGCCGGCGTCTCGGACGTCGTGAGCGGGGTCGTCGGCCTCGACGACCACGCGGTGCGCACGCACTCGTCGAAGGCCGCGGTCAAGCCCAACGCCGTCAAGGCCGTGACCCCGCCGGTGCTCAAGACCGCCTACGGCACCAGCGGTCTCTCGGCGACCGGCAGCGGCGTCAAGGTCGGGTTCGTCGAGTTCGACGGCTACCAGAAGGCCAACATCACCAAGTACGACAGCACTTACGGCCTCTCGGCGGGCTCGGTCACCACGGTGCCGGTCAGCGGCGCGAACTACGACTCCTCGCCGGGCGACGGCCAGATCGAGGTCGAACTCGACATCGAGGTCGTGCACGCGCTGGCGGCCGCCGCGAGCGACTACGTCTACGAAGCGCCGAACTCCAGCGCCGGCGAACTCGCGATGTACCAGAAGATCGCGTCCGACCACACGGTCAACGTCGTCTCGATCTCCTGGGGCGCCTGCGAATCCGCCGAGGGTTCGAGCGCGGCCAAGAGCGTCAGCAGCGCGATCGCGACGGGCACCGCGGAGGGCATCTCGTACTTCGCGGCCGCGGGCGACGACGGCACGACCGACTGCTACCGCCAGACCGGTTCGACGGCGAAGGCGGTGGACTTCCCGGCGTCGAGCCCGAACGTCACCGGCGTCGGCGGCACGCAGCTGACGGTCACGTCCTCGAACACCTACAGCAGCGAGACGGCCTGGAACGACGGCGCGTCGAGCGGCTCGACCGGCGGCGGCATCTCGACGGTCTTCACGGCGCCGTCGTGGCAGTCCTCGCAGAGCACGACCTACCGCAAGGTGCCGGACGTCTCGGCGGACGCGGCGAGCGGCTCGGGCTACTCCATCTACACCGCGGGCGCGTGGCAAACGGTGTGGGGCACGTCGGGCGCGGCGCCGCTGTGGGCGGCCTTCGCGACGCTGCAGAACCAGGTCCACGGCGGTGGCCTGGGCAACCTGAACCCGAAGTTCTACTCGATCGGCAACGGCTCGTCCTACGCCACCGGCTTCCACGACGTGACGACGGGCAACAACTCCCTGCACGGCACCACCGGCTTCACCGCCGGCACGAAGTACGACCAGGTGACCGGCTGGGGCTCGTTCAAGGGCTCCGGGCTCTCGGGCCTGATCGGCTGACTGCCTGCCGGTCACGGGGCCGCGGTCCCGTGACCGGCATTCGGGGGATTTTCTTCGCAACGCTAAGCGTTAGCCTGGGGGCATGATCAAGCGCACGGTGCTGGACGCCACCAGGGAACTGCTCCGCGAACTGGGCCTCACGACGGTGTTCGGCAACCCCGGCACCACCGAGGTCCCCTTCCTCACCGACTGGCCGGACGACTTCGACTACGTCCTCGGCCTCCAGGAATCCGCCGTCGTCGCGATGGCCGACGCCTACGCGCAGGCCACGCGCCAGGCCGTGCTGGTCAACCTGCACTCCGCGGGCGGCGTCGGGCACGGGCTCGGCAGCCTCTTCAACGCCTACCGCAACCGGACGCCGCTGATCATCGTGGCCGGCCAGCAGAACCGCGCGCTCCTGCCGCACGACCCCTTCCTCGGCGCGATGGAAGCACCCGAGTTCCCGAAGCCGTACGTCAAGTGGTCGATCGAGCCCGCCACCGCCGAGGACGTCCCCGCCGCGCTGGCGCGGGCCTACCACGTCGCGACGCAGGCGCCGTCCGGCCCGGTCTTCGTGTCCGTCCCCGCCGACGACTGGACCGCCACGACCGAGCGGCCCATCGTCTCCCGGCCGCGCATCCGGGGTTTCGCACCGGATCCCGAGTCCGTCGACGAGCTGGTGGCCGCGCTCGAAGCGGCGCAGCGGCCCGCGATCGTCGTCGGGGGAGCCGTCGACCAGGACGGCGCGGTCGTCGAGACCGTCGCCCTCGCCGAACGGCTCAACGCCGCCGTGTACGTCGCGCCGATGTCGTTCCGGTGCTCGTTCCCCGAAGACCACGCGCTGTTCCAGGGCTTCCTGGACCCCGAACGCGGCGCCGTCTCGGACAAGCTCTCGGGGCACGACCTCGTCCTGGTGCTCGGCGCGCCGGCGTTCACCTACCACGTCGACCGCGGGCGCGGGGAAGCTCCGCTGCCGCCGCTGTTCATCCTCAGCGACGACGAGCAGATCCTCGCGCGCGCCTTCGAAGGCACCGGCATCCGCGCCACGCCGAAGCTCGGCATCCGCGCGCTGCTCAACGTCGTCGACCGCAGCGGCAGGCCCGCGCCGGCCCCGCTGGAGCGTCCCGCGAAGCCCGGCGACGAGAAGCTCACCGCCGAATACGTCTACTCGACGCTGTCGGAGTTGTTGCCGGACAACGCGATCGTCGTCGAGGAGACGCCGAGCCACCGCGGCATCCTGCACGACCACCTGCCGATCACGGCCACGGACACGGGCTTCCTGACGATGGCCAGCGGCACCCTCGGCTACGGCGTCCCGGGCGCGGTCGGCGCGGCGCTCGCCCGCCCGGACCGCCCGGTCGTGGGTGTCGTCGGCGACGGCTCCAGCATGTACGGCATCCAGGCACTGTGGACGGCCGCGCGCCAGGAACTCCCGGTGACGATCCTGATCATGGACAACACGGAGTACGCGGCGGTCCGCATCCTCGGCGAGACGATCGGCGGCGCGAAGCTCCCGGGCACCGAACTCGGCGGCATCGACTTCGCGGCGCTGGCGGCGAGCATGGGTTGTCACGGCGTGACGATCACCGAGCCGAACGGTCTGGTCCCAGGCTTGACGGCGGCGCTGGCCGACCCGCGCCCGACCCTGGTGCACGTCAAGGTCGCGCCGTCGGACCGGACGCTGTACTGACCGCTAGCGCACCACCATCGCCGCGACGTCCACCGGGTTGGTCAGGACGCCCGTCTTCAGCAGCAGGTCCGGGACCCGCTGCAGCCGGCGGGCGTCCAAAGTGGACTGCAGGGTCAGCAGCCCGGTGCTCGCCGCGGTGGCCGCGTCGATCTTGGCGTACTTCACCATCAGCGGCTCGATCTTCTTCCGGTCCGCCGCCGCGTCCCGGGTCGCCGCCGCCATGGCGCGCTGGAACGCCGCCACGACGCGCGGGGAAGCCGCGGTGAACGAGCCCAGTGCGCCGTAGCCCGCGGTCGGGAAGTCCACTGTGGAGCCCGTGCCGGTGTCGGCCACCAGCACCGCGCCCGCCGAGCGCGCGGCCTGCGTGATGAACGGCTCGGTCAGGAAGCCCGCGTCGATGTCGCCGTTCTTCAGCGCCGCCACGGTGTTCGGCAGGGGTAGCGGGACCCACTTGACGCCCGTGGCGTCGACGTGGTGGTCGGCCAGCACGGACTTCGTCAGCGTGTCGGCGATCGTGTTCGGCGCCGAGATGCCGATCCGCTTGCCCGCCAGGTCGGTCACGGAACGGATGCCGGACGCGGGCAGCGCCACCACGCCCGTCGAGCGCGGGCCCGCCGACGACGCGTCGGCCACCAGCCGGATGTCCGCCGTTCCCTTGCTGCGCGCGACGAAGAACGGCGTGTAGCTCGAATACGCGATGTCCGCTTCGCCGCTGACCAGCTTGGTCAGCGACGCCTGCCCGGTCGCGGCCTCGGTCGTCGAGACGTCCAGGCCTTCGCGCTCGAAGTACCCGCCGTCCTTCGCCAGCCAGAACGGGGCCGTGTCGATGGTCGACATCATCGACACGCGCAGCTTGTCCCGGGTCGCGGGAGGCGGCGAGGAGCCGCTCAGCGCCGAACAACCCGCCAGCAGCAACGCCAGCAGTCCGGCCAGTACCGCCCTCGCCATGGTTCCCCCCGTGGTTCGTCAGCTCCCGGTCTTGGTCTCCGTCACGTCCTTGGCGTGCTCGGCCAGGTCCCATTCCGCGGCGTCCGACGCGGCCGTGGCAGCCTCGGCCGGAGTGCCGCCGTGCAGCAGCCGGGCCACTTCACCGCGCAGCGTCACGAACTCCGCCGACTCGCGCGTGGTGATCTGGTCGCGCTCGGCGGGCAGGCCGACCGGCAGGTCCGCCACGATCGACGCCGGCGACTTCGACAGCACCAGCACCCGGTCGGACAGGTAGACGCTCTCGTCGATGTCGTGCGTGACGACGAGGATCGTGCTGCCCTGCTCGCGCTGCACGCGCCGGGTCAGGTCCTCGAGCTCGAACCGCGTCTGGGCGTCGACCGACGCGAACGGCTCGTCCATCAGCAGCAGCGCCGGGCGGCTGGCCAGCGCGCGGGCGATCGACACCCGCTGCTGCATGCCGCCGGAGAGCTGCCACGGGTACTTGCCGCCGACCGCGGACAGGCCGACCTGCTCCAGCGCCTCGGCCGCGCGCTTCCGCCGTTCGGCCTTCGAGATCGGCCGCCACCGCAGCGGGAATTCGACGTTCTTCTGCACCGAAAGCCACGGGAACAGCGAACGGCTGTAGTCCTGGAACACGACGGCGAGGTCGTCCGGCACGCCGTCGACGCGGTCGCCGTGCAGGCTGACCGTGCCCTCGGTCGGCGGGGTCAGGCCGGCGACGCAGCGCAGCAGCGTCGACTTCCCGCAGCCCGACGGGCCGACGATGCTGGCCAGCTGCCCGGCTTCGACGGTGAACGACAGCTCGTTCACCGCGGTGTGCGCCTTGGCGCCGGTGCCGTACCGGTGACTGAGGCCGGAAACTTCGAGCATGGTGGACATGGGGAGAGGCCTTTCCAGCGTCAGTCGCGGCCGAGACGGGTCGGCTGCCAGGCCAGCACCCGCCGTTCCGCGACCAGGAAGATCGTGTTGAAGACGTAGCCGAGGATGCCGAGCAGCACCAGCCAGGACCACATGATGGCGAAGTCGAAGTCCTGCTGGGCGTTGAGCAGCGCCCGGCCGATCCCGTTGTACGCGCCGACCAGTTCGGAGACGACCATCAGCAGCAGCGAGATCGACAGGCTGACCCGCAGGCCGGCGAAGATCTTCGGGGCCGCGGCAGGCAGGACGACCAGGCCGACCCAGTACCGGCGGGGCGTGCGGAAGGACCGCGCCGTCTCCACCTTCACCTGGTCGACCGAGCGGACGCCGTCGACCGCGTTGAGCAGCACCGGCCACACCGCGCCGAAGATGATCGACCCGATCTGCATGCCCGAGCTCAGCCCGAAGAGCACCGCGAAGACCGGGATCAGCGTGGGCGGCGGGATCGAGCGGAAGAACGCGAACAGCGGGCCGACGTAGTCCATCGCCGTGTCGGACCGGCCGACCAGCACCCCGAGCGCGACGCCGACGACGGCGGCCAGTCCCCAGCCGCCGAGCATCCGGCCGAGGCTGGGGAAGACGTTGTCGAAGACGGCGTCGGTGAGGAAGAGCTGCGACGCGGGACCGGTGAACCACAGCTTCGCGGCGGTGGTCGCGATCTCCGTCGGCGGCGGGAAGAACTTGCTGCCGCCCGCGCGGGCGGCGAACTCCCAGCCGACGACGAGGATCGCGAAGAGCAGCCAGTTGCGGACGACGGCGGCGGCGCCGCGGGCGGCCCGGCGGCCCACCCGCCCGGAAAGAGTTGCCGCGGTCACGCGATCGCCTCCCGGTCGACGCTGCTCCAGCGGAACAGCCGCTTGCCCAGTTGCTCGAGCCCTTCGTTGATGAGGTAGCCCAGCACCCCCGCGACCACGGTACCGGCGAGCACCAGGTCGAACCGGGCCGAACCGCTGCTGGCGATCAGGATGAAGCTGCCGAGCCCGACCTGGGAGCCGGCCAGGAACTCCACGCTGACGACGGCGATCAGCGAGATGGTCGCCGACAGCCGGAGGCCGGTGAAGACGAACGGCGCGGTCTGCGGCAGCGCGACCGAAGTCAGGATGCGGAACCGGCTGGTCCCGCACGCCCGCGCGGTCTCCATCAGCACCGGGTCGATCTCGCCCATGCCGTAGATGGTGTTGAACATGATCGGCCACAGCGACGCGTACACCGCGAGGGTGATCTTCGCGTCGGGGCCGGAGCCGATCACCAGCAGCACCAGCGGCACGAGCGCGGTGACCGGGATCGGGCGGAGGAATTCGACGATCGCGGCGGTGGCGGTGCGCAGCACCGGGACGCTGCCGAGCAGCAAGCCGGCGGGTACGCCGATGGCGATGGCGATCGCGATGGCGATCAGCCAGGCCAGCATCGTCGCGATGATGTCGCGGATGAATTCGGGGTCGCCCAGCAGGTCGCCGACGGTGACCAGGACGACGCTCGGCGGCGGGGTGAACGTCTTACTGACCAGGCCGACCTGGACGACGACCTCCCAGAGCAGGAGGAAGCCGACCAGGCCGGCCAGGCCGCGGAGCAGTTTTTTCACGTCAGAACCTTATTTTGGTTAGGCCGGCGCGACGGACCGTCAGGTGCGATCCTGCGGTGACCTTCGCGCCGGCCGACGGCGGAATAAGGTTCTTAGCTGGTCGCCTGCGGGGCGATCATCGGCGCGGCGTCGACCTTGCTCGTGATGACGCCCATCTGCAGCAGCAGGTCGGGCACCCGCTGCAGGCGACGGGCGTCCAGGGTGGAGCCGTAACCCGGCAGGGTGAGCAGCTTGGCCGTGTCCTCGTCGATCTTCGCGTACTTGACCAGCAGCGGTTCGACCTTCGAGCGGTCGTTGAGCGCGTCGCTGGTGGCCTTCTTCATGGCGCGCTGGAAGGCCGCGAGGGTCTTCGGGTTCGACTGGACCCACTTCGTCGTCGAGCCGTAGCCGGTCAGCGGGAAGTCCTGGCTGGCGCCGGTGTTGATGTCGATGACCGGGGTCGCCCCGACGGTCTTCGCCGACTGCGAAAGCATCGGCTCCGGCATGTAGGCCGCGTCCACCTGGTTGTCCTTCAGCGCCGCCGCCATGTTCGGCAGCGGGACCAGGGTCCACTTGACCGTGCTGAAGTCGACGCCGTGGTCCTTCATGACGGACTTGGTGAGGATGTCCGACGCGGTGTTCATCGCCGTGATCGCGATTCGCTTGCCGGCCAGGTCGTTGACCGTCTTCACGTTGGAGGTCGGCACGGTCACGATCGCGTTGCTCTTCGCGTTGACCGACGTGGCGTCGGCGACCAGCGAGATGTCCGCGGCGCCCTTGCTCTTCGCGACGAAGAACGGCGTGTACGTCGAGAGCGCGATGTCGGCCTCGCCGTTGAGCGCCTTCGTCATCGACTCCTGGCCGCTCTTGGCGACGATCTGCTCGACGTCGAGGCCCTCGGCCTTGAAGTACCCCCCGTCCAAGGCCAGCCAGAACGGCGCGAGGTCCGTCGTCGGCATGATCGAGACCTTGATCTTCGACTTCTCCAGGCCGCCCCCGTTCGACGAGGCGTTCGAGTCGTCCGAGCCGAGGGCGCTGCAGCCCGTGAGGGCTGTCGCCGCCGCGACGGTGAGGGCGAGCCCGAGCGCGGCGCGGCGAGTGCGAACCCGGCCACTGCTCATGGCGTTTCCAAGCAAGGCCTGCTCCTTGGGTGAAAAAAGTGACGGTTGATGGACCGAATCCCGGGGAAGTACGTAACTCATTCTCGGGAGTACGCGGCCACTGTAGAGAACGTGACAGGTTGCTCACAACGGGTGGGATCAATACCCGAGAGGGTGGCGCACGTCACTCTTTTGGCCTCTGGTCTAGACCCACTGCTCCACTCGCCGTAAGCGTTCACCCAGCGTAGGGCCTAGATCCTGAATAAGGGATGTCCAGCTGTGTGCCGACTGAGCGAACGCTGTGCAACATCGAGCGCGTCCTGTCGGGAGGGTTACATCTTCCCCGGCCGTTCGCTACCCTCTGCACCTGCGGGGAGGTATCAACCTCCGATGTAGTGAGAGAGAGTGCCTGGATGGCCGATCAAGTCGATCCCCGGTTTACCAGGGCACGCTGTGCTTTTCCTGAGAGATTCGTCCCCGTAGAGGCCACTGCCTGGCCGGGCAAAGCCGCCGCGCCGGTGGGCTAGGCCGAACCAACAGACCGATGCGAGACCAGCGCAGGGACCCGACCGTGATGCTCGAGCTGAACCGATTCCGTCCAGTCGGACGGGGTTCAGGAACACCCACCGAAGACGATCTTTTCACCCGTACGGGTAGCGTCTCGCGCTGGGCTCGTTCCGACCTGCCGCTGCGCTTGAGCGCCGGGAGCGTGCAGACGAGTGGCTGACGAGAACGCGATGCGCCCGGGTGGGCGCTGGACCGACCAAGGTTTCACGAGCACGAACGACGATGGTGGTGCGGCGGTGCCGAACGAAGACGCCGCGGGGGTAGGAGGGGCCCCCGCGCAGTCGCCCGGAGAGAGTCCGGGCCGGAAGGCCGGGTTCTTCTCCGGCATGCGCGACTGGCGGCTGCGCTCCAAGCTGGCCGCGGTCCTGATCATCCCGACGTTGACCGCGGCGGTGCTGGGGGCACTGCGCGTGGTCGATGACGCCAGGGAAGCGGCGGAGTTCCAGCGCACGGCCGACCAGGTGGCGTTCGCCGTCAAGGTCACGACGGTGGTCCACGAGCTGCAGAACGAGCGCTCGCTGGCCGTCGCCCGGATCGCGTCCGGCAACTCGCTCCTGCAGACCGGCCTCGACTCGCAGATCGCCAAGGTCGACCGCGAGGTCGCGGACCTGCGCTCGGCCGCGTCGACGCTCAACTACGACGACCAGGCGACCAAGGACCGCTACACCCGCGGTATCCAGCGCCTCGACGCCCTGCGCCCGCTGCGCGCCGCGTTCAACGCGCAGAACGGCCTGCCCGACATCACGGTGATGACGGCCTACTCGGGCATCCTCGACTCGCTCATCGAACTCGGCCGCGAGGTGACCACCGCGGTCACCGACCGGGACGTGCTGCGGTTGGGCACGAGCACCCAGGCGATCAGCGAGGCCAAGGAGTTCACCACCCGCTCCGACGCCGAGCTGCAGATCGCCGCGTTCCGCGGGAGCTTCCCCGGCGACCTCCTGGACCAGACGCGCGCGTCGGCCTCCAGTGCGGACGCCTCGGTCCAGGCGTTCCTCGCGAACGCCGACGACGACCAGCGCCAGCTCTACAACGACACCTACTCCGGCCCGGAGGTCGACGACCGCCGCCGGATCCAGACCGCGGCGTTCGCCTTCGCCCAGCTGGACCAGGCGCCGAACATCGACACCACGGCGCTCGGCAAGGACAGCACCGTGTCGGCGGACAAGCTGCATGCGGTCGAGTCGAACCTGCTGGCCCAGCTCAAGACCCGCGCGGACGACCTCGCCACGGCGGCGGTCAACTCGGCGTGGGTCGGCGGTGCCGTGGTGCTCGCCGCGCTGGCCGCCGCGATCGCGCTGATGCTCATCGTCGCCCGCCTGATGCTGCGCCCGCTGCGGGTGCTGCGCCGGAGCGCGCTGGACGTCGCCTACACCCGGCTGCCCGAAACCGTGCAGGCGATCCTCGACGACCCGGACCCGGTCGGCGCCTCCAAGAAGGCCGTCCAGCCGGTGCCCGTCACCTCCCGCGACGAGATCGGCGAGGTCGCGCGGTCGTTCGACATCGTCCACGAACAGGCCGTCAAGATGGCCGCCGAGCAGGCCCTCCTGCGCGAGAACGTCAACGGCATCTTCGTGAACCTCTCCCGGCGGTCGCAGCGGCTGGTGGAACGCCAGCTCGGCGTCATCGACCGCCTCGAGGCCGACGAGCAGGACCCGGACCACTTGGCGAGCCTGTTCGAGCTCGACCACCTGGCCACCCGGCTGCGGCGCAACGGTGAGTCCCTGCTGGTGCTCTCCGGCGCCGGCCTGGCGAAGTCCGTGCCCAAGCCGGTGCCCGCCGCCGACGTCATCGGCGCCGCGGTGTCCGAGATCGAGCAGTACGCCCGGATCGAGGTCGGCATCGTGCCCGACGTCGCGGTCCAGGGCCTCGCGATCCACGACCTCGTGCACGTCCTCGCGGAGCTGCTCGACAACGCGACCTACTTCTCCGAGCCGGAGACGAAGGTCATCGTCCGGGCCGTGGTGACCCGCCGGAAGGCGCTCGCCATCCAGGTCACCGACCACGGTGTCGGCATGAGCGACGAGCGGCTGGCCGAGGTCAACGCGCGCCTGGCCGAGCCGCCGGACCTGGACGTGTCGGTGACCCGGCGAATGGGTCTGTACGTGGTCTCGCGCCTGGCCAAGCGCCACGGCATCGAGGTCCGGCTGCGCGAGAACGAGGACATCGAGGGTGGCGTGATCGCCCGCGTCGTCGTCCCGGCGGAGCTGCTGACCCACCTGCGCCCCGGCATGTCGCGGCAGACCCCGCCGCCGCCCGGCCGGTCCGAGACGTCGATGTCGCTGCCGAGCATCCCGATCCCGGCCGCGCGTTCGGACTTCGACCAGACGCAGGCGTTCAAGCCGAACCCGCCTTCGACGCCGACCCCGGCGCCGCCGCCACCCCCGGCCCCGCCGGCGCACGAGCCGGTGGCGAACCAGGGCGGGCTGGTCCCGCTGGACCAGCCGATCAGCCTGGACGACCTGGTCAGCGGTGGCCGCGCGGCGGGCCCGTTCCTGTCGCCCGAGCTGCCCAAGCCCGACGTCCCGGCGTGGCCGACCGCGGAGGACCTGGCGCCGCTGACGCCGTCGTCGAACGGCGACGGGGCCAGCTCGCGGGCGGGCGACACCCAGTTCGCGCCGCTGGTGCTGCCCAAGCGCGAGCCGAAGTTCGTCCCGCCGGAGGAACCGCCCCCGGCGCCGCCACCCGCGGCGGAGGTCGGTTCGTCGGCGCTCGAGGACGATGTACCCACCCGGCGGCTGCCCATCTACCAGTCGGTGCTGTCACGCTGGTTCAGTGAGGGCGACGACGCGGCTGCCGACCCGGTGCCGCCGCAGAGCGACCAGGGCGACCAGGGCCGGCCGGGCCACCGGAGCGCGCAGGACGAGGTCGAGGACCCGAACCTGCCGCCCCTCACCGGCCGCGACGAACCCGCCCCGGAACCCGTGGACGAGCTGCAGCCGACGGCGGCCACCCGGCACCCGCTGCTCCCGCCCGACGACGGCTGGCACAGCGCCTCCGACGACGGCTGGCAGGCGGCGCAGTCGCTGCTCGAGTCCAAGAACGAGGAGATCACCACGGCCGGGCTGCCCAAGCGCATCCCGAACGCCTACCTGGTGCCCGGTTCGATCGGCGGTTCGAGCTCGACGCCCGACGCGCCGGCCCAGAACAACTTCGCGGATGCCACCGCGGGCATGCCCGGAACGGGTGCGATCACCCGCTCGGCGTCCGCGGCGCGGAACCGGATGGCAAGCTTCCAACGTGGGTACACCTCGGGGCGCCATGCGCTGAAGGAGCGACCGGGCGACGAGGTTCCGGTGAGTGGCAACACCACAGACAGCAGTGAGGAGTGAAAGTGACACGGGCGGGTGCAATGCAGCCGGGTGGCTCCGCGCAGCCGAACGGCCAGGCGCATGCCAAGGCGAACAATGCCGGCAGCTTCGCTTGGCTGATCACGGATTTCGTGCACCGGGTGCCCGGCGCGGCCCACGCGGTCGTGGTGTCGGCCGACGGCCTGCTCCTCGCGGCCTCGCGAGGGCTGCCGAAGGACCGGGCGGACCAGCTGGCCGCGGTGGCGTCGGGGCTGACCAGCCTCGCGCGCGGCGCGGCCAAGGTGTTCGAGGGCGGCACGGTGGCGCAGACGGTGGTCGAGATGGCCAACGGCTTCCTCTTCCTCATGTCGGTTTCCGACGGTTCGTGTCTGGCGGTGCTGGGATCGCCGGAGAGTGACATCGGCCTGGTCGTCTACGAGATGACCCTGCTGGTGGAGCGGGTCGGCCAGCAGCTGACTCCGGAGATGCGGGCGCAACTGCAGGGCGCGGCCGTCCGCCGCTGAGGACCTGGGAACCGAGGAGAGAGCCGTGGACGACGGGCGCTTGAGGGGTGATGGCCGGCTCGGTGACGACTTCTCCGGTGGTTGGTCCGAGCAGGGCGACGACGGCCGGGAGGACTGGCAGTCGTTCCGGGACCGCGTCGACCGCGAATGGCGGGCGAGGCGGGTGCAGGCGTCCGACAGCGACCCCGTGCGGGAGCCGCCGAACTGGCTGACGGACAGCAACGCCGGGCAGGAACCGATCCGGCCGATCGCGGGCGGCACCGAGTACCGCGACCGGCTGCTCGGCGGGCCGGGCGCGGAGCTGTTCGGCGGTTCGAGCGGGCCGCTGTACGACGCGCAGGAGTTCGCCGCGTACAGCACCGAGCGGGACTTCGGGGCGGGCGGACCGGATTCCGGTGAGTTCGCCGCGGCGCTGCCGCAGCAGGCCCACCAGGAGTTCGTCGACGCGCCGCCGCCGACGGAGATGGAGACGTCCGGGCTGGTCCGGCCGTACTTCCGGACCCGCGGGCGGACGAAGGCGACGCTCGACCTCGCCATCGAGGCGTTGATCTCGACCAGCGAACAAGGCCGGATGCTCGACCGGGTCCGGGTGCCCGAGCACCGGTCGATCTGCGACCTGTGCGTCGACACCCGGTCGGTGGCCGAGGTGGCGGCGCTGCTGCGCCTGCCGCTCGGCGTGGTGCGGGTGTTGATTGGTGACGTGGCGGGCCTCGGGCTGGTGCTGGTGCACTCCAGCAGCCCGACCGTGGGTGACCGCCCGAGTATCGAGTTCATGGAAAGGGTGCTCAGTGGGCTTCGGAGAATTTGACTCCGACGCGAACGCGCCGCAGGTGACGGGTCCGACCTCGTCGGCCAAGATCGTGGTCGCCGGCGGGTTCGGTTCGGGGAAGACAACGTTGGTCGGGGCGATCTCCGAGATCGACCCGCTGACCACCGAGGCCATGATGACCGAGGCGAGCGTCGGGCACGACGACACTTCGGCCACGCCCAACAAGACCACCACCACCGTGGCGATGGACTTCGGGCGCATCTCGCTGGACTCGGACCTCGTGCTGTACGTCTTCGGCACGCCGGGTCAGCACCGGTTCTGGTTCATGTGGGACGACCTCGCGGTCGGCGCCATCGGCGCGGTCGTGCTGGTGGACACGCGGCGCCTCGCCGACGCGTTCCCCTCGATCGACTTCTTCGAGAACCGGAAGCTGCCCTACGTCGTGGCGATCAACTGCTTCGACCGGCTGCTGCACCACCAGATCGAGGACGTCCGGCACGCGCTGACCATCGCGCCGTCGGTCCCGATCATGGCGTGCGACGCGCGCGAGCGCGACTCCGCCAAGCAGGTGCTGATCTCCGTCGTCCAGCACGCGATCGCGCACGATTCGGCGTTGCGCGCGGGATAGCGGATGATCTCCCGAACCGGATGCGGCCGTTGGAGTGAACTCCGCGTGCTTCACCCACTTCGGGGAGTGGTGCTGCCGTCCGGAGCAGTGGCCGGCGTCGCCGGTCCGCGCCGGCCGGCGGCGAGGCCACGGGTCCTGACCGGCGGCACACCGGCTGACCTGCGCCGACACCTCGCGGTGGCGGTGCGGGACCGGCGTCGCCGGCTGTCGCCCGGAAGCGTGACCCCGTCCGGGTCGGCGCGGAGCGCGGCCACGCGCACACGTAGGGTGCGCAGCGGCCGGCCCGTGGTGGACTCGACACCACGGGCGGTGCGAATACGCTTTACCGTGGCGTTGTCGACCGGCCGTGCCGGACGCTCCGGGGTGCGGCGCGCGATGCCGCACGAGCAAGGAGGGGCAGTAGTGACGGCTTCCGGCCAGGGCACATTCGGCTGGCTCATCACGGACTTCGTGCGCCGGGTACCGGGCGCGGCGCACGCCGTCCTGGTGTCCGCGGACGGGCTGCTCCTGGCGCCGTCGGAAGGGCTGCCGCAGGAGCGCGCCGAGCAGCTGTCCGCCGTGGCGTCCGGGCTGATCAGCCTGACGCAGGGCGCCGCGCGCTGCTTCGAGGCGGGCGGGGTCAACCAGACCGTGGTGGAGATGGAGCGCGGCTACTTGTTCTTGATGTCCGTTTCGGACGGGTCCTCGCTGGCGGTGCTGGCCGCCCCGACGTGCGACATCGGCACGGTCGCCTACGAGATGACCCTGCTCGTCGAGCGCGTCGGCCAGCAGATCACCCCCGAGCTGCGCGCGCAGCTCCAGGGCGGCGTGCGTGGGTAGGACGAGATGAGGATTTCGGGATTCGACGATCCGGACTCCAGCGGCTGGGACGCACTGCACCGCGGCACCGAGCGCGAGGGTTTCGATTCGCCCAGCAAGTTCGACATGTCGACGCTGTCGATGATCATGCCCAAGCGCAAGCCGTCGCGGCCGCAGCCGGACCCGCAGGGCTACACCGACGAGGACACCCGCGAGTGGGGCTCGTCGGCGGCCGACGAGGAGTACACCGGCGGCCACCGGCGCCACGACGACTACGCGGACGCGCAGGCCACCCACTACGCCGAAGACGACTACGACCCGGCCGAGCCCGAGTGGCAGGACGGCGAGGTCTACGAGCCGGAGCCGCCGGCACTGGAACCGGCCTGGACCCCGCCGCGGGGTGCCCGGCCGCCCGCGCCG
>NZ_JAAGNB010001416.1:0-29252 GCF_010550475.1 Amycolatopsis sp. SID8362 | reverse complement strand
TCGCGACGACGTTGCGTGGGCTCGCGACCGCCGTTTCGAAGCTCGCGACCGCCGCGCCCGGCACGCCCGAGCACCTGGTCGCCGACGGCATCCGGACGCACCCGGAGCTGGTCGGCGGCAGCCGCCGCGACGTCACCGCCGTCATGCGCGCGGTGCCGGGGCTGATCGCGAAGGACGGCTTCGAGGCCGTCCAGATCGCCGCGCTGCCGGACGGCACCGCGATCGCGGCCAAGATCGCCGACGGCGGTGACCGGGCGCGGTACCCGGTGCTGGCCGGCGCGCTGAAGCTGTGCGGGATCGACGTCCCGCCCGGCCCGGAAAACCTGCGTTTCACCGGAAAGCTGACTGTGGGGAGCCCGCGATGACCACCCGCCGCGAACACGACCTCCTGGGCGACAAGGACGTCCCCGCCGACGCGTACTGGGGCGTGCACACCGCCCGCGCCCGCGAGAACTTCCCCATCACCGGCACGACCATCGCCGCGTACCCGCACCTGATCGAGGCGCTCGCGTCGGTGAAGGAGGCGGCGGCGCGCGCCAACGCCGAGCTGGGCCTGCTGGCACCCGAGATCGCCGACGCCATCGTGAAGGCCTGCAAGGAAATCCGCGAAGGCGCGCTGCACGGCGAGTTCGTCGTCGACGTCATCCAGGGCGGCGCCGGGACGTCGACCAACATGAACGCCAACGAGGTGATCGCCAACCGCGCGCTCGAGCTGCTCGGGCACGCCAAGGGCGAGTACGCCGTCGTGCACCCCAACGAGCACGTCAACCTCGGGCAGTCGACGAACGACGCCTACCCGACCGCGGTCAACGTCGCGACGATCCTCGCCGTGCGCGAGCTGTCCGAAGCCATGATCGTGCTGGAAAAGGCGTTCGCGGCCAAGGCCGTCGAGTTCCACGACGTCCTCAAGATGGGCCGGACGCAGCTGCAGGACGCGGTCCCGATGACGCTCGGCCAGGAGTTCGGCACCTACGCGGTGATGCTCGGCGAGGACCGGCTGCGGCTGAACGAGGCCGTCGCGCTGCTGCACGAGATCAACCTCGGCGCGACCGCCATCGGCACCGGCCTCAACGCCGCGCCGGGGTACGCCGAAGCCGCGTGCCGGCACCTGCGCGAGATCACCGGGCTGCCGGTCGTCACCGCCGCGGACCTCGTCGAAGCGACCCAGGACTGCGGCGCGTTCGTGCACCTGTCCGGCGTGCTCAAGCGGATCGCCGTCAAGCTGTCGAAGAGCTGCAACGACCTGCGCCTGCTGTCCTCGGGCCCGCGCGCCGGGCTGAACGAGATCAACCTGCCGCCGGTGCAGGCCGGGTCGTCGATCATGCCCGGCAAGATCAACCCGGTGGTCCCGGAGGTGGTCAACCAGGTCGCGTTCGAGGTGATCGGCAACGACGTCACCGTGACGATGGCCGCCGAAGCCGGGCAGCTGCAGCTCAACGCGTTCGAGCCGGTCATCCTGCACGCGCTGTCGGAGAGCATCACGCACCTCGGCGCGGCCTGCCGGACGCTGGCTGCGAAATGCGTTGCCGGGATCACGGCGAACGTCGACGTCATGCGCTCGTACGTCGAGAACTCGATCGGCCTGGTGACGGCGCTGAACCCGGCGATCGGCTACGCGGCCGCGACGGAGATCGCCAAGGAGGCGCTGGCGACCGGCCGCGGCGTGGCCGAACTCGTCGTCGAGAAGGGCCTGATCCCGGCCGAAGAGCTGGCCAGGCTGCTGCGTCCCGAAACCCTCGCGCGCGCGAACTGAGGTACCGTCGGATCCGGAAGGATCAACTCCGCTTCGGCTGATCGGGGACGCCCGTGCTGGACCGACTTGTCGACAAGCTGCTCGGGCTCCCCCGCGCCGAAGGGCCGAAGCCGGTCGTGACGCGCGACCTGGCCACGCCGATGCCCGACGGCGTCACGCTGCTGGCCGACCGGTACGCCCCGGAGGGCACCACGTCGGCGCCGGTCGTGCTGATCCGCACGCCGTACGGGCGCGCGGGCCTGCTGTCCAAGCTCTTCGGCGACACGTTCGCCCGGCACGGGCTGCAGACGGTCGTCCAGAGCACCCGCGGCTCGTTCGGCTCCGGCGGCGAGTTCCGGCCGTTCCACCTCGAGCGCGAAGACGGCGTCGCGACCGCGGAATGGCTGCGGGAGCAGCCGTGGTGCGACGGGAACGTCGCCATGGCGGGTGCCAGCTACCTCGGGCACACCCAGTGGGCGGTCGGCCCGTACCTCGACCCGCCGCTCGCCGCGATGTGCCTCGGCGTGACCGCGTCGGAGTTCGTCTCGACGTTCTACCCCGGCGGCGTGCTCGCGGCGGACAACATGGTCTCGTGGTCGGCGATGATCGGCCGCCAGGAAGAGCGGTTCGCCGCGCTGCCGAACCCGCTCCAGAAGCGCAAGACGCGGCGCGCGATGGCGCACCTGCCGCTCAGCGGCGCGGACGTCGCCGCGATCGGGAAACCCGTGCAGTTCCTCCAGGACATCACCACGCACTTCGTGCCGGACGACGACTACTGGGTGATGTCCGACCACAGCGCCGAAGTCGCGAAGCTCGACGTCCCGGTGTCGATGGTGACCGGCTGGTACGACCTGTTCATCCGCGGGCAGCTGCGCGACTTCCGGATCCTCGCCGAGGCGGGCAAGCAGCCGCGGATCACCATCGGGCCGTGGGCGCACGGCGAGCCGTCGAGCATGGGCCCGATGATCCGCGACCAGCTCGGCTTCCTGCGCGCGCACCTGCTCGGCGACCGCGCCCAGCTGCAGCGCTCGCCGGTCCGGTTGTTCCTGCAGGGCGCGAACTCCTGGCTGGACTTCGAGTCCTGGCCGCCACCCTCGACGCCGACCGCGTCCCACCTGCGGCCGGTCGGCGGGCTCGGCGAGGCGGCCGAGCGGGCGCTCCCGACGACGTTCACCTACGACCCGGCCGACCCGACCCCGGCGGTCGGCGGCCCGTTGCTCACCGGCGAGACGAAGCAGCGCGACAACCAGGAGGTCGAGGCCCGCCCGGACGTGCTCGTCTTCACCGGCGAACCGCTGCCCGCGGACCTCGACGTCATCGGCGAGGTGGCCGCGACCGTGCACGTGCGCACCGAACTCGGCCACGCCGACGTCTACGTCCGGCTCTGCGACGTCGCCCCCGACGGCGTGTCCCGCAACGTGACCGACGGGATCCTGCGGCTGCGCCCGGGTTTCCCCACGGCCGACGAAGACGGCGTGGTGACGGCGGAGGTCGACCTCGACCCGACGGCGTACCGCTTCCGCCGTGGTCACCGCCTGCGCGTCCAGGTGGCGGGCGGCGGCTTCCCCCGCTTCGCGCGCAACCACGGCACGGGCGAGCCGGTCACGTCCGCGGTGGACGGCAAGCCGAACCGCTTCGAGGTCTTCCACGACGCGGCCCGGCCGTCCCGGATCACGCTGCCGGTGTTCAGCGGCTGACAGCGCCCCAAGGCGGCCTTGGTTGCTCCATCCATGCCCCCGCCACCACCCTCAACGGAGGCGCTGCGCGCCGCACGGTGGGCTTCGCCGGAACCCTAACCCGAGATGGAGTGAATGACTCATTCATGTCGCCGGACGACATGAATGAGTCATTCACTCCATCGCAGCCCGCCACGACACCGCCCACGTGGGTGACCGGTCACGAGGCAATCCGTGCTCCAGACCGAACCTGAATGTGGCCTTGGGGCGCTCGGGGCGGTCAGCACGGCACCACGCGGTGGTGGCTGGTCACCCGCCCGTCGTCGTGCAGGACGTGCAGCAGCAACCCAGGCGGGCGCTCGTAGTCCAGCGGGCCGCCCTCATCCCAGCCGCGGTCCGCGCCCGGCTCGACCGGCAGCAGCGACTGCGAAACGACGCCCGGCGCGATGCGCAGCGGCACGCCGGCGAACGTCGTCGACGCGCCGGTGTGCACGTGGCCGGCCAGCAGCGCCTTCACCCGCGGGTGCCGTGCCAGCACCGCGGCCAGCCGGTCTTCGCCGCTCTGGCGGATGCCGTCGACCAGCGGGACGCCCACCGCGACCGGCGGGGGGTGGAAGGCGACGATCGCCGGTCCGTCGCCGCCGGCGAGCGTGTCGTCGAGCCACGCCAGGGTCGAGTCGGCGAGGAAACCCGCGCCGCGCCCGGGGATCGTCGAGTCGCACGTCGCGAACAGCACCCCGCCGACCTCGCGAGCGCTGTCGATCGGCCCGTCCGACGGCGGCTGGCCGAGCAACCCCGTCCGGAATTCCGCGCGGACGTCGTGGTTCCCGGGGCAGACGAGCAGGGGCGCCGGGTACTCGAGCAGCTCGAGAGCGCGCGCGTACTCCGTGGCCGCGCCGTGGTCGGCGATGTCGCCGGTGACGACGAGGGCGTCGACCCGCCGCGCCAGGCCGCCCAGGTAGGCCATCACCGCGGCGACGCGGTCTTCGGCCCGCGGCCCGTCGTCGAGGTGCAGGTCGCTCAGGTGCGCGATGATCATCTTCCGTCCTTCCCCAGGTAGGCCAGGGCTTTCACCCAGTTGCGGACGAGCACCGCGGACGCGGTCGGCAGGTCGCCGTCGCGCAGTGCCGCGGCGATCCGGCGGTGCTCGCCGATGCTCTCCCCGGCGCGGCCCGCACCGCCGAAGTAGCACGATTCGTACCGCTTGAGCAGCGGCTTGGTCTGATCGAGCAGCCGCAGCAGGTGCGGGTTCGGGCAGCGGGACAGCAGCAGCGCGTGCCACCGGTCGTCCACATCGGACAGATCGCCGCCCTCGGCCAGCGCCGCGTCCATCTCGTCGGCGACGGCGTCGAGCGCGTCCGGCAGGCCGGCCAGCTCCAGCGGCGACGTCCAGCGCAGCGCGAGGGCTTCCAGCTCGGCGACCAGCGGGTAGAGGCGGCGGGCCTCGTCCGGGTCGAACGGCGGCACGAGGAACCCGCGGCCGGGCGCGGAGACGAGCAGGCCGCGGTCGGCGAGCCCGATCAGCGCCTCCCGCAGCGGCGTCCGGCTGACGCCCAGCTCGCGCGCCAGGTGCACTTCGTTGACGCGGCCGCCGGCGGCGAGCCGCCCGTCGAGCACGCGGGTGGTGATCTGCTCGATGAGGTCGCTGCGCAGCGGGGTCCGGGCCATGGCGGCAGTATTGCATACAGTACTTAACTACTGTATTCAGTTGAGCATGACCTTCGACGTCGAACGCGCGCGCCGTGAGACCCCCGGTTCCGCCGAGGTGGTCCACTTCAACAACGCGGGCTCCGCGCTCCCGCCGTCCGTCGTGACCGACACCGTCGTCGATTACCTGCGCCGCGAAGCGCTGATCGGCGGCTACGAAGCCGCCGCGGAGGCGTCCGAAAAGCTCGCCGCCGTCTACACGTCCGCGGCGCGGCTGGTCGGCGCCGAAGCCGACGACATCGCGCTCACCGACAACGCGACGCGGTCGTGGCAGGCGGTCTTCTACGCGCTGCCGTTCGGCCCCGGCGACCGGATCCTCACCTCCCGCGCGGAATACGCCAGCAACGCCATCGCCTTCCTGCAGGTCGCCAAGCGCACCGGCGCGGTCGTGGAGGTGATCGGCGACGACGAATCGGGGCAGCTGGACGTCGAAGAGCTGCGCCGGCGCGTCGGCGACGACGTCAAGCTGATCGCCGTCAGCCACGTCCCCACCCAGGGCGGCCTGGTCAACCCGGCCGAGGAGATCGGGGCGATCGCGCGGTCCGCCGGGATCCCGTTCCTGCTCGATGCCTGCCAGTCGGTGGGCCAGCTCGACCTCGACGTCGCCCGCCTGAACTGCGACGCGCTGTCGGCGACCGGCCGCAAGTACCTGCGCGGCCCGCGCGGCACCGGGTTCCTCTACGTGCACCCGGCGCTGCGGGAGCGCCTGGAGCCCGCGATGCTCGACCTGCACTCGGCGAGCTGGGAGTCGCCGTCGGAGTACGTCGTCGACCCGACCGCCAAGCGCTTCGAGGTGTGGGAACGGGACTTCGCCGCCGTGTTCGGCCTCGGCGCCGCCATCGACTACGCGCTCGGCTGGGGCCTGCCCGCCATCGAAGCGCGCGTCACGTCCCTGGCCGCGACGCTGCGCGAGCGGCTCACCGAAGCCGGCGCCCGCGTGCACGACGTCGGGGCCCGCCAGTGCGGCATCGTCACCTTCACCGTCGAGGGCACCCCGGCCAAAGAGATCAAGGCGCGGCTGGCCGCGGCCGGCATCAACACGTCGGTGTCGTCCCGGACGTCGGCCCAGTACGACTTCACCGCGCGCGACCTGCCGGACCTGCTCCGCGCGTCGGTGCACTACTACAACACCGAGGACGAGATCGACCTGCTGGTGCGGCAGATCGAAAAGCTCTAGGCCCGCGGCCGCGCGTACGGGAGGCCGATCACCTTCGCCCGCCGCGCCACGACCAGCGCTTCGCCGAGGAGGCTCACGCCGATGGACAGCGTCATCGGCCGGGCCTCCTCGTGCATGCCGGCGGAGACCGCGAGGGCGCCGAAGCCGAAGTTGACGGCGGCCGCCACCACCCAGACCGCGAACGTCCACGGCGTGTAGCGCAGCCACAGCACGCCGTCCCGCTCGAACAGCCGGGTGGTCGCCGCGCGGACCGCCCCGAAGCCGAGCCCGATCGCCGAACCCAGCGCGAGCCAGACGGCATCGGCCGCGGTCAGCCCGAGCTTGGTCAAGCCGTACGCGCCGATCGCGATCAGGACCGCCGGCGCGCCGAACACCTCCCTGGCCACCAGCGGTTCGCCCCTCAGCCGCCGGATCACCAGGACCACGACCGCGGCCAGCACCGCCGCGGCGATCAGCCATTCCCGCACGTTCTCCCCCTTTTATAGCACGGTCTTGCTACAAAGATTGATAGCATGACTGTGCTATAAAGGCAACGTGCCGAAGATCGTCGACGCCGGAGCCCGCCGTCTCGAAATCGCCGACGCCGTGTTCCGGGTGATCCGCCGCGACGGCGTCGACCAGGCGTCCCTGCGTGCCGTCGCCGCCGAAGCCGGGCTGGTGATCGGGTCGGTGCGGCACTACTTGGCGACGCGCGACGAGATGATCGTCTTCGCCGTGCGCACGCTGGCCGACCGCGTGACCGCCCGGATCGCCGAGCGCGCGGAGCGGATCTTCGCCGGGACGCCGGACCGGCTCGAAGCGACCGTCCGGCTGCTGGCCGAGCTCCTCCCCCACGACGAGACGCGCACGGCCGAGGCGGAGGTGTGGCTCGCGTTCACCGTGGCCGCGCGCACCCGCCCGGAGCTGGCCGCCGAGGCCGAACGCGTGCACGACGGCACGCGGGCGCTCACCCGACGGTGCCTCGCCGAAGCGGACGCGCTCGGCTCGCTGCGTTCCGGCCTGGACCTCGCCCTCGAGGCGGAACGGCTGGCCGCGCTGCTCGACGGGCTCACCCTCGGCGGCGTCACCCAGCCGGGCCGCCTGCCGCCGCGGTTCGCCCGCGACGTCCTGCGGCGGCACCTGGAAAGCCTGCGGGCCTAAGCGAAGGCGTCGACCCCGGTGAGCCCGGCCGACACCGTCCACAGGCGCTCGGCCAGCGCCGGGTCGATCGCGTAGTCCTTGACGCCGCTGCGCTCGTCGCCGGCGGGTTCCGCGACGTCGCAGTCTTCGAGGTAGAGCCCGCCGAGGCCGTCGAGCTGGGGCGACGTCGCCGCCCAGACCTGCGTCGCGGCGCCCTGCTCCGGCGTCTTCGCGCCGCCGGTCACCCGGCCTTCCGCGTCCACCATCCCGGCGTCGACCAGCTCCTGGCGGTCGAGGTGGCGGACGAGGTCGGTCAGGATCCGCCCCGGGTGCAGGGCGAACGCGCGGACGCGGTCACGGGCGAGCTTGTCGAGGTGCACCGCGAAGAGCACGTTCGCCGTCTTCGCCTGGCCGTAGGCGAGCCACTTGTCGTAGCCCTGCTCGAAGTTCAGGTCGTCGAAGCGCACCGGGCCGTAGTGGTGGCCGCGCGAGGACACCGAAACGACGCGAGCACCGGCGTCGAACGCGGGCCAGAGCCGGTTCACCAGGGCGAAGTGGCCGAGGTGGTTGGTGGCGAACTGCGCCTCCCAGCCCGGGCCGACGCGGGTCTCCGGCAGCGCCATGATCCCGGCGCTGCCGATGAAGACGTCGATCCCCCGGCCCGAAGCCACGAACCGCTCGGCGAACGCGCGGACGCTGCCGAGATCGGCGAGATCCAGCTCGTCGACCTCGACGTTTTCGAGGCCCTGCAGCGCTTCTACCGCAGTGGCCCGCCGGCGAGCGGGGACGACGACGTGCGCTCCCGCCGAGGTGAGCGCCCGGGTGGTTTCCAGGCCGATGCCGGAGTAGCCGCCGGTGACGATCGCGAGCTTGCCGGTCAGGTCGAGGCCCGCGACGACCTCGGCAGCGGTGGTTCCGGCGCCGAACCCGGAGCCGATCTTGTGCTGTGCGGTGGTCATGCCCGCGACGGTAAGAGCTGGAGTGAACTCCAGCGCAAGTCAGTCCTTGAGCAGCTGCCGCGCGATCACGAGCTTCTGGATCTCGCTGGTGCCCTCGTAGATGCGGAACAGCCGCGCGTCCCGGTAGATCCGCTCCACCGTCACCCCGCGGACGTACCCCATCCCGCCGTGCACCTGCACCGCGCGGTCGGCGACCCGGCCGAGCATCTCGGTGCAGAACAGCTTCGCCGACGACGGGCCGAGCTTGCGGTCCTCGCCCGAGTCGTACTTCGCGGCGGCCTCGTGCACCATCGCGCGCCCGGCCGCCAGCTCCGCGTGCGACTCCGCCAGCAGCGCCTGGACCAGCTGGTACTCGCCGATCACGCGGCCGCCCTGGCGCGCCGTCCGCGCGTACTCGACGGCTTCGGCGAGCGCGCGCTCGGCCATGCCGACACACAGGGCGGCGATGTGCAGCCGGCCCCGGGCGAGCGAGGCCATCGCGATGCCGAAGCCCTTGCCCTCCTCGCCGACCAGCGCGTCGGCCGGCAGCTCGACGTCGTCGAAGACCACTTCCGACGTCCACGCGCCGGCCTGGCCCATCTTGCTGTCGTGCGGGCCGACCGTGACGCCCTCCGCCCCGGCGGGGACCAGGAACGCCGAGATGCCGCGGCTGCCGGTGCTGTCGAGGTCGGTGCGCGCGAAGGCGACGAAGACGTCGGCGAGCGGCGCGTTCGTGATGAACCGCTTGGTGCCCGAGAGCCGGTAGCGGTCGCCGTCGCGGACCGCGCGGCTGGTCAGGCCGCCCGGGTCCGAGCCGGCCTCGGCTTCGGTGAGCGCGAAGGAGGCGATCGCCTGGCCGGCGGCCAGCCGCGGCAGCCAGCGGGTGCGCTGGTCCGGCGTCCCGTAGTGCACGATCGCCTGGCCGGCGATGCCGTTGTTGGTGCCGAACAGGGACCGGAACGCGGGCGTCGTCCAGCCGAGCTCGATGGCCAGCCGGACGTCTTCGGCCATGCCGAGCCCCAGGCCGCCGTACTCCTCCGGCAGCGCCCAGCCGAACAGGCCCAGACCGGCGGCTTTGTCCCGGATTCCGGCGGGGATCTCGTCGTGCTCGTCGATCTCCGCCTCGCGCGGCACGACCTCCTTGCGCACGAACTCCCGCACCGCGCCGAGGACCTGCCCGAAAACGTCCGCGTCCATGCGTCGCACGGTACCGGTAGCGTGCGACGCGTGAGCACCTTCTTCGACGTCGCGGAGCAGCACCCGGACCGGCTCGCGGTGCTCGCGCCCGACGGGACCGCCGCGACCTTCGGCGAGCTGGCGGCGCGGGCGAACCGGCTGACGCACGCGCTGCACCGGCTGGGGCTCGGGCCGGGCGACGGCGTCGTCGCGATCGTCCACAACGGACTCCCGTACTTCGAGCTGCTGTTCGCGACGCTGCAGGCCGGGCTGTACTTCACCCCGGTCAACTACCGGTCTTCGCCGGCGGAAATCGCTTACGTGGTCGAGAACAGCGGCGCGCGCGTGGTCGTCGCGGAGGCGGACATCGCGCGCGAATGCGACGTCGACGTGCCGCGGTTCTCGATCGGCCCGGCCGAGGGCTGGGGCGACTACGCGTCGTGGGGCGAGGACGAGCCGTCGTCGCCACCCGTGCCGCGGACCGCGGGCCAGACGATGCTCTACACGTCGGGGACCACCGGGCGGCCCAAGGGCGTCCGGCGCGCGTTGAGCGGGAAACCGCCGTCGCTGCACCCGATCCACCGCGATCTGCTGGCTTCGTTCGGCGTGCTCCCCGGACCGGGGGTGCACCTGGTGGCCTGTCCGCTCTACCACGCGGCGCCCGGCTCGTTCGCCGTCAACGCGCTGCACCTCGGGCACAGCGCGGTGCTGATGGACCGCTTCGACGCCGAAGAGACGTTGCGGCTCGTCGAACGGCACCGCGTCACGAGCACCCACCTGGTGCCGACCATGTTCCACCGGATGCTGCGGCTGCCCGGCGACGTCCGCGCGCGGTACGACACGTCCAGCCTGGTGAGCGTGATCCACGGCGCGGCGCCCTGCCCGCGCGAGGTCAAGGAGCGGATGATCGGCTGGCTCGGCCCGGTGGTGCACGAGTACTACGGCGCTTCGGAAGGCTTGATCTGCGGCGTCACAGCGTCGGAGTGGCTCGAGGCGCGGGGGACCGTGGGGCGGCCGTTGACCGGCGTGCGCTTGAAGATCCTCGACGACGACGGCGCCGAGGTGCCCGACGGCGAGCCGGGCACGATCTGGTTCAGCTCCGCGCACACCGCGATCGACTACCTCGGCGACCCGGAGAAGACCGCGGCGAACCGGTCGGGCGAGTTCATCACCGTCGGCGACTTCGGCCACCGCGACGCCGAAGGCCGCGTCTTCCTGCTCGACCGCCGGACCGACCTGATCCTCTCCGGCGGCGTCAACATCTACCCGGCCGAGGTCGAGGCGCGGCTGCTCACGCACCCCGACGTCGCCGACGCGGCGGTGATCGGCGAGCCGGACGCCGAATGGGGGCAGCGCGTGGTCGCCGTCGTCGAGCCGGTGCCCGGCGTCGTTCCGGGCGACGAGCTGGCCGCGCGACTGGCCGAGCACTGCCGGGCCGCGCTGGCGGGGTTCAAGACGCCGAAGCGGTTCGACTTCACCGATCGCCTGCCGCGCACGGAATCGGGCAAGATGATGCGGCGCACCCTGCGCCCGTCGTGAGGAGTACCGCCCGATGCGCAAGACCTGCACGATCATCGCCGCCACCGCGCTGGCCGTCACGCTGGCCCCGTGGACCGCGTCCGCGACGCCCGGCAGCGGCGTCACCGGCACGATCCTGGCCCAGAAGACCGTCGGCCACACCGACTACACGCTGCGGGAGATCACCATCCAGCCCGGCGGCTACACCGGCTGGCACTTCCACGACGGCACGCTCTACGCGTACGTGAAAGCCGGGACGCTGACGCACAACCTGGCCGACTGCAGCCTCGACGGCGTCTTCGGGACCGGGCGCGCGTTCAGCGAAAAGCCCGACCAGGTGCACATCGGCCGCAACCTCGGGTCGACGCCGCTGGTGCTCGAAGTCCTGTACGTGCTGCCGGCGGGCAGCCCGCTGTCGAAGGACGCGCCGGACCCGGGCTGCGGCTACTAGCTCGTGAACCACCCCGCGGCGTCCAGGCGGTAGGCCGCGGGCCCGACGACCTTGCGCAGGTCGGCTTCGAGCGCGCCGATCCGCTCGGCGCCGACCGCGCGCGCCCACTCCGCGCGCAGGTCGTCGAAGATTTCCGCCGACTTCGTGAGCGCGTCGACGCCGTGCGCGCTGAGCCGCACGATCTTGCGCCGCGCGTCGGCGGGGTCGTCGGCGCGTTCGGCGTACCCGAGCGCTTCCAGCCGTTCGACGGTCTTGCCCGCCGCCTGCTTGGACACGCCGAGGCGGCGGCCGATCTCCGACGCCGTCGCGCCCTGGACACCGATCGCCTGCATGGCGAAGCCGTACGACGGACGCACGTCCGGGTGACCGCGGCGCGCGAGCTCGGCGTGCAGGCGGTCGATGAGCGTGCGGAAGCCGCCGAAGAGCAGGAACGGCAGCTCGTAGCCGGGTGGTTCGGCCATTACCCCTTGCCCTTTTCGACAACCAGGTTTACGGTTTCGACAACCACGTTGTCGATCCTACGTCTGGAGACGTCTTGTTCCCCGATCACACCCCGGAGTCTGCACCCCCGGCCGCCCGCCCGACGATGGCGGCCACCGCGAAGAAGTTCGGCCACATCCCGCCGGCCGTCGCCCGGATGGCGACGTCGCCGGAGACGCTGAACGGCTTCCTCAAGCTCAACGCCATCTTCGAGACCACGACGCTGACGGCGCTGGAGCGCGAAGTCCTGGTCATGACGGTGGCCACGCGCAACGGCTGCCACGTCTGCGTCGCGATGCACACGGCGTCCCTTTCGGGGCTGTCGGCTCCACCGGACCTCATCGCGGCGTTGCGGGCGCAGGCGCCCCTGCCGTCCGCGCGGCTCGAGGCACTGCGGCGGTTCACCTTGACCGTGATGGACACGACGGGGGACGTCCCGCCTTCGTCGCTGGCCGAGTTCGTCGAGGCCGGGTTCACCCCGCGGAACGCGCTGGAGGTGGTGCTGGGGATCGGGACGTACACGGTTTCGACGTACGCGAACCGGCTGATCCAGGCGCCGCTGGACGAGGCTTTCGCAGGTCACGCCTGGGATCCCGAAACTGTCGGTGCCGCGCGGTAGCTTCTTCCCACCGGCGGCAAGGGGCCGCTGGCCGACCACCGAGGCGGGCACGGCACCCATCGTCCCGTGGCTTACCCCGGCCGCCGACCCGCCACCGAGGCAAGGGGCCCGCGGGTGCCTTGCCTCGGCCGGCCCGGCGGCGACCGGACTGCGGAAGCGGGGCACGGCACTACACCCGCGGCTTACGCACGGGCGCCGGCCCGCCACCAGAGCAAGAAGGCCGCCGCACCGAGCCGGGTCACCGGGGCACGACAGTGCTCCCGTTGGCATCTCCCTCGACAAGCCCGCGATAAGCCTCGGCGACAACCGCCACCGGGGTCCCGCGCGCACCGTCCTCGCCCATCGCCTCGATGGTCTCGCTGATCCACCCCGGGCTCACGAGGTTGATCCGCAACCCCCGCGGCAGCTCCACGGCGGCCGACCGGACGAACCCCTCGAGCCCGGCGTTCGCCAAAGCGCCGAGCCCGCTGCCGGGGATCGGGTCGGTGAACGTGCCGCCGGTGAGCGTGATCGAGCCGCCGTCGGTCAGGTGCGCGGCCGCGCGCCGGGCGAGCGCGACCTGGCCGAGCAGCTTGGCGCGCAGGTCGTCGAGCACCTGCTCGTCGATCAGCCCGGCCAGTGGCCGCAGCGGCACGTTGGCGGCGCAGCACACGACGGCGTCGCCACCGGCGCCGAAGAGCGCGTCGAGCGTCGCGGGTTCGCGGAGGTCGGCGCTCACCGCCGACGTGCGCGAGACAGCGACGACGTCATGCCGTCCGGAGAGGGTGGCGACGACCGCTCGCCCGACGAGCCCGGTCGCCCCCAGCACGATGATCTTCACCCCGCCGACGCTAGCCGGGAAAAAAACTTCGCGGCACCGTGTCCGGTCCCCCCGACCGGCTCCGACCCCCTGGTGTGACCGACCACGGAGAAGGAGCGGAAATGGACAAGCCGGCCGGACGGCGGGAGTGGCTGGGACTGGCGGTGCTCGTGCTGCCCACCCTGCTCGTCGCGATGGACATGACCTCGTTGTTCCTCGCGTTGCCGCAGCTCAGCGCCGAGCTCGGGGCGAGCGCCACCGAGCAGTTGTGGATCACCGACAGCTACGGCTTCGTGGTCGCCGGGTTCGTCATCACGATGGGCACGCTCGGCGACCGCATCGGCCGCCGCCGGCTGCTGCTCGCCGGGGGCGCGGCCTTCGGGATCCTCTCGATCGTCGCCGCGTTCTCGACGAGCCCGGAGATGCTCATCGTGGTGCGCGGCGCGCTCGGCGTGGCGGGGGCGACGCTGATGCCGTCGACCCTCGCCCTGATCACGAACATGTTCCGCGACGGCCGCCAGCGCGGAAAAGCCATCTCGATCTGGGCGACGTGCCAGTTCGCGGGTGGCGCGGCCGGCCCGGTGTTCGCCGGGTTCCTGCTCCAGCACTTCCCCTGGGGCTCGGTGTTCCTGGTCGCGGTCCCGGCCGTGGCGGTGCTGCTGGCCGCGGGCCCGTTCCTGCTCCCGGAGTTCCGCGCTCCCGCGTCCGGCCGCCTGGACCTCCCCGGCGTCGCGCTCTCCCTGGCCGCGGTGCTGCTGATCGTCTTCGGCCTCAAGCAGCTGACCACCGGCGAGCTGCTGGTCCCGCTCGGCGCCATCGCCCTCGGCGCGCTGCTCGGCGCGGTCTTCGCCCACCGCCAGCTGACGACGGCGTTCCCGCTGCTGGACCTCCGCCTGTTCCGCAACCGCCCCTTCGCGGCGGTCCTGGTGTCCCTGGTCTTCGCCGGCGTCGCGATGGCGGGTGTCGGCCTGCTGGTGACGCAGTACCTGCAGAGCGTCCTGGGCTACTCGCCGCTGCTCTCGGCGGTCCTGTTCGCCCCGATGGGCCTCGGCGTGGCACTGGGCACGATGACGGCCCCCACGCTGACCCGCTGGCTCTCCCCGGCCACCGCGATCGCCGGCGGCTTGCTCGTCTCGGCGGCGGGCAGCCTCCTGCTGGTCTTCACCCACGGCCCGGCCCTCGTGATGGCGGGCATCGCGATCCTGACCCTGGGCACGGGCCCGCTGTTCGCACTCGGCATCGGCCTGGTGATGGGCTCGGTCCCGCCGGAGCGAGCGGGCTCGGCGGCCTCGATGGCGGACACGGGCAACTACCTGGGCGGCTCCCTGGGCCTGGCCCTGATCGGCCTGACCGCCACCGCGGTCTACCACGGCGTCTTCCCGGCCGGCTCGACCCTCGCGGTGGACGTCACGCGCCCGGAGCTGGCGGCCCAGGCGAAGGAGGCGTTCACGACGGCGCTCAACGTGACGGGCGTGATCGCGGCGGCACTGTTCCTGGGGCTGGCGCTCCTGGTGCGGACGATGAGCCGGACCGGCGCCGCCGTCGCGCCGCAGCCGACGATGGCCGGGTGACCGAGGCCACGAGTGTGGGCGCAGCAGGGTTCGAACCTGCGACCGCTCGGGTGTAAGCCGAGTGCTCTTCCGCTGAGCTATGCGCCCCGCCGGCGGTGGTCCCCACCCGGGGACCACCGCCGGGAAAACCTCAGGCCGTCAGTTCGGCGACGGCCTTCTTCCAGCCCTGCTGGTCGCGCGCCTCGCCCGGCGCGTTGACCTCGGCGAACCGGACCACGCCGGCGGTGTCGATCAGGAACGTCCCGCGCACCGCCAGGCCGGCCTGCTCGTTGAACACGCCGTAAGCGCGAGCCACCTCGCCGTGCGGCCAGAAGTCGGACAGCAGCGGGAACTGGTAGCCCTCCTTCTCGGCCCACGCCTTCAGCGAGAACGGCGTGTCGACCGAGACGCCCAGCACCTGGACGCCCTTGCCGTCGTAGTCCGCGAACTCGTCGCGGAGCTGGCAGAGCTCGCCGGTGCAGATGCCGCTGAACGCGAACGGGTAGAAGACCACCAGGACCGGCTTGTCACCCCGGAAGGAGGACAGCTGCACCGGCTGCTTGTTGTAGTCGTTGAGCGTGAAGTCAGGGGCCTCAGAACCGACCTCGACGGCCATACCGCGTTTCCTCTCCCGTACGGACACGTGCCTGCGACGACAACCCTATCGTGTCCGCCGGGCGGGGCCGGGTCAGCGCTGCTTCGACTTCGACTTGGGGGACACCAGCCGGGTGCCGATCCAGTTCGCGCCGACACTCATGTTGGCGGTCTGGGCCAGTCCGACGGCGGGCACCGCTTCGGCGATTTCGCTCGGTTCGACGTGCCCGGGCTGTCCCGTCTTCGGGGTCAGCACCCAGATCACGCCGGTCTCTTCCAGGGGGCCCCTGGCGTCGATCAGCGCGTCCCCGAGATCGCCGTCGTCTTCGCGCCACCACAGCAGCACCACGTCGATGACCTCGTCGGCGTCCTCGTCGAGGATGTCCCCGCCGATCTGCTCCTCGATCGCCGCGCGGACGTCGTCGTCGACGTCCTCGTCCCAGCCGATCTCCTGGACCACCATCTCGGGCTTGATGCCGAGCCTCTCGGCGACGCTGCTCTGATCAGCGTCTCCCGCGGCGACCACTGCTTTCACTCCTCCAACTACGACGGAGTGTGGCGTCGAGCACCCTCTTCGAAGGTACAGCGGCGCCACACTCGGCGACCCGGTTGCGAACAGCGAACACTGGTAGGGCTCCGCGCGCAACCGTCCACACCGGATCTTTGACAACTCGTGTCGCAGGATACGGCCCGCGAGGGACCCTCCGCGACGGCGTTTCGGGTGCCTCGCGAGACCGGTCTGCCACCCCTTCGGGTGCCGTCCCCTAGGGTGGGGGAGAAGAAAACGCGCGCGCGATACACCGCGCGCGGGGAGTGGCCCGACCGGGTCGGCCCATGTTACCGCCAAGTAGCGGTGCGGAAGCCGGGACGGAAGACGACGATGGAGAGTCGTACACGCCCGCGCACGAGCACCACCGGCTACAACTTTTCGCAAGGAGACCCCTTGGCCCCGCAGAACGACGGCGCCTCCGGCAAGGAGACCCCGGCACGCGTACGCGTCATCCGTGACGGACTGGCGGCGCACCTGCCCGACATCGACCCGGAGGAGACCGCCGAGTGGCTGGACTCCTTCGACGAGGCCCTGGCGAGGGGCGGGCAGCAGCGCGCCCGGTACCTGATGCTGCGCATCCTCGAGCGGGCCCGGGAGCGGAACGTCGGCGTCCCGGCCCTGACCTCGACGGACTACGTCAACACGATCCCCACCGAGAACGAGCCGTGGTTCCCCGGCGACGAGGAGATCGAGCGCCGCTACCGCGCCTACATCCGCTGGAACGCGGCGATCATGGTGCACCGCGCGCAGCGTCCCGGCGTCGGCGTCGGCGGGCACATCTCGACCTACGCGTCCTCGGCCGCGCTCTACGAAGTGGGCTTCAACCACTTCTTCCGCGGCAAGGACCACTCCGGCGGCGGCGACCAGATCTACATCCAGGGCCACGCCTCCCCCGGCATCTACGCCCGCGCGTTCCTCGAGGGCCGGCTGTCCGAGCAGCAGCTCGACGGCTTCCGCCAGGAGTACAGCCACGCCGGTGAGGGCGGCGGCCTGCCGTCGTACCCGCACCCGCGGCTGATGCCGGACTTCTGGGAGAACCCGACGGTGTCGATGGGCCTCGGCCCGATGAACGCCATCTACCAGGCGCGGTTCAACCGCTACCTGCGCGACCGCGGCATCAAGAACACCGACGACCAGCACGTCTGGGCGTTCCTCGGCGACGGCGAGATGGACGAGGCCGAATCGCGCGGCCTGGTGCACGTCGCGGCCGGTGAGGGCCTCGACAACCTGACCTTCGTGATCAACTGCAACCTGCAGCGGCTCGACGGCCCGGTGCGCGGCAACGGCAAGATCATCCAGGAGCTGGAGTCGTACTTCCGCGGCGCCGGCTGGAACGTCATCAAGGTCATCTGGGGCCGCGAGTGGGACTCGCTGCTGCACGCCGACCGCGACGGCGCGCTGGTCAACCTGATGAACGTGACGCCGGACGGCGACTACCAGACGTACAAGGCCAACGACGGCGCCTTCGTCCGCGAGCACTTCTTCGGCCGCGACCCGCGGACGAAGGACCTGGTCAAGGACCTCTCCGACGCCGACATCTGGAACCTCAAGCGCGGCGGCCACGACTACCGCAAGGTGTACGCGGCCTACAAGTCGGCGCTGGAGCACCACGGCCAGCCGACGGTGATCCTGGCCCACACCATCAAGGGCTACGGCCTGGGCCCGGCGTTCGAGGGCCGCAACGCCACGCACCAGATGAAGAAGCTCACCCTCGACGACCTCAAGCTGTTCCGCGACTCGCAGCGGATCCCGATCAGCGACGAGGAGCTCGAGCGCGACCCGAAGCTGCCGCCGTACTACCACCCGGGCGCGAACTCGCCCGAGATCGAGTACATGATCGGCCGCCGCAAGGCGCTGGGCGGCTTCCTGCCGGAACGCCGTCCGAAGGCCGCCAAGGCGCTCGTCCTGCCCGGCGACAAGGTCTACGAGGGCATCCGGAAGGGCTCCGGCAAGCAGGAGGTCGCCACGACGATGGCGTTCGTCCGGCTGGTCCGCGAGCTGGCGAAGGACTCCGAGATCGGCAAGCGCGTCGTCCCGATCATCCCGGACGAGGCTCGCACCTTCGGCCTCGACTCGATGTTCCCGACGGCCAAGATCTACAACCCGCACGGCCAGACGTACACGTCGGTCGACGCGAGCCTGATGCTGGCCTACAAGGAGTCCGAGAAGGGCCAGCTGCTGCACGAGGGCATCAACGAGGCGGGCTCGACCGCGTCGTTCACCGCCGTCGGCACGTCGTACGCGACGCACGGCGAGCCGATGATCCCGATCTACATCTTCTACTCGATGTTCGGGTTCCAGCGCACCGGTGACGGCCTCTACGCCGCCGCCGACCAGATGGCCCGCGGGTTCGTCCTCGGCGCCACCGCCGGCCGCACCACGCTGACCGGTGAGGGCCTGCAGCACGCCGACGGGCACTCGCTGCTGCTGGCGGCGACCAACCCGGCCGCGGTGGCCTACGACCCGGCGTGGTCGTTCGAGATCGCGCACATCGTCAAGGACGGCCTCCGCCGGATGTACGGCGAGACCGGCCCGGACGGCAACGGCGAGAACGTCTTCTACTACATGACGATCTACAACGAGCCGTACCAGCAGCCCGCCGAGCCGGAGAACCTCGACGTCGACGGCCTGCTCAAGGGTCTGTACAAGTACGCCGACGCCCCCGCGGGCGACGGTCCCGAGGTGCAGATCCTGGTCTCGGGCGTCACGATGCCGGACGCGCTCAAGGCGCAGAAGCTGCTGGCCGAGGAGTGGGGCGTGCGGGCCGCCGTGTGGTCGGCGACGTCGTGGACCGAGCTGCGGCGCGAAGCCGTCGAGATCGACCACGACAACCTGCTCTACCCGGGCAGCGAGCCGCGCGTGCCGTACGTCACGGAGGCGCTGCGGGGCGCGAACGGGCCGGTCGTGGCGGTGTCGGACTGGATGCGCGCGGTGCCGGACCTGATCCGCCCGTACGTCCCGACCGACATGCTCACCCTCGGCACGGACGGGTTCGGCTTCTCCGACACCCGGCCCGCCGCGCGGCGGAAGTTCCTGGTCGACGCCGAGTCGATCACGGTCGGCGCCCTGTCGATCCTCGCCAAGCGCGGCGAGGTCGAGCAGGCGAAGGTCCTCGAAGCGGCCACGAAGTACCGGCTCGACGACATCGCGGCCGCCGGGCCGCAGACGTCGGATTCCGGGAGCGCGTGACCTGGTGCTAGAAAGGAGCCCGCAGACATCCGATGTCTGCGGGCTCCTCTTGCCGCGAAGTCTCAGGGAGTTGATGAAGGTGACCAAGCGCCGCCTGCCGAAGCCGGACGAGCTGAAGCAGATCCTGCGACCCAAGCCGATCGTGCTGAACCCGACCGACCGGCGGCTGGCGAACGCGCACACCATCGCCGACCTGCGGATGGCCGCGCGCAAGCGCACCCCCCGGGCGGCGTTCGACTACACCGACGGCGCGGCCGAGCTCGAAGACAGCCTGCTCCGCGCGCGGCAGGCCTACCGCCGGGTCGAGTTCCACCCGAACGTGTTGCGCGGGGTGTCCGATGTGGACACCTCACGGGAGATCCTCGGCAAGACCTCGGCGCTGCCGTTCGCCTTCGCCCCCACCGGGTTCACGCGGATGATGCAGCACGAGGGCGAGAGCGCGGTGGCCCGCGTCGCCGAGCGCAACGGCATCCCGATGGGCCTCTCGACGATGGCGACGACGTCGATCGAAGACCTGGCGGCGGCCGCGCCCGGCGCCCGCAAGTGGTTCCAGCTCTACGTCTGGCGCGACCACGGCGCCGGCGAAGATCTGATGAATCGGGCGTGGGAGAACGGCTTCGACACGCTCATGCTGACCGTGGACACCCCGGTCGGCGGCGCGCGCCTGCGCGACGTCCGCAACGGCCTGACCATCCCGCCGGCGCTGACGCTCAAGACGTTCCTCGACGGCGCGACGCACCCGGCGTGGTGGTTCAACCTGCTCACCACCGAGCCGCTGAACTTCGCCTCGCTCAGCCACTTCGACGGCACCGTCGCCGAGCTGCTGAACAAGCTGTTCGACCCCACCCTGAACTTCGACGACCTCGACTGGGTCCGTCAGACTTGGCCCGGAAAGCTCGTGGTGAAGGGCGTGCAGAACGTCGACGACGCCCGCGACGTCGTCAAGCACGGCGCCGACGCGGTGCTCATCTCGAACCACGGCGGCCGCCAGCTCGACCGCGCGCCGACGCCGCTGGAGCTGCTGCCCGCGGTGCTGGACGAGGTCCAGGGCGGCGCCGAGGTCTGGATCGACACCGGCATCCTGTCCGGCGGCGACATCGTGGCGGCGATCGCCCGCGGCGCCGACGCGGTCCTGATCGGCCGCGCGTTCCTGTACGGCCTCATGGCCGGCGGCGAGCGCGGCGTCCAGCGCTGCGTGGACATCCTGCGGACGGAAATGGTCCGCACGATGCAGCTGCTCGGCGTCCGGACCCTCAAGGACCTGACGCCGAGCCACGCCACCCTGCGTTAGACCTGCGCCTGGCCGCCGTCGACGAAGAACTCGACGCCGTTGACGAAGCTGGCCTCCGATGAGGCCAGGAACAACGCGGCGGCCGCGATTTCGGCCGGGTCGCCCATGCGGCCCAGCGGGACCTCGGCCTGGAGGCCGTCGACGAGGGCCTGCTGCCCTTCGTCAGGGACCAGGCCGAGCAGGCCCGGGGTGAGCGTCGGCCCCGGGCTCAGGACGTTGACCCGCGTCCCGGTCCCCTTCAGGTCGAGCGCCCAGCTGCGGGCGAAGTTGCGCACGGCCGCCTTCGTCGCCGCGTAGACGCTGAAGGCCGGGCTGACCCGCGTCGACGTCGTCGAGCCGGTGAGGATGATCGACGCGTTCCCGTTCAGCAGCGGCAACGCCTTCTGGACGGCGAAGAGGACGCCTTTGACGTTCGTGCCGAACGTCGTGTCGAACTGCTCCTCGGTGATCTCGCCGAGCGGCGCGAACTCCCCGCCGCCGGAGTTGGCCACCAGCACGTCCAGCCCTCGGCCCCGCTCGGCCACCACGCGGTAGACCGCGTCGAGGTCGGCGAGCTTCGAGGAGTCGGCTCGGATCGCCTCCACGCCGTCGCCGATCTCCTCGACCGCCGCGTCGAGCACCTCCTTGCGGCGCCCGGTGATGAAGACGTGCGCGCCTTCGGCGGCGAACCGCTTCGCGATGGCGAGCCCGATGCCGGTGCCGCCGCCGGTGACGACGGCCGTCTTGTTTTCCAGCTGCACGATGCCTCCCGAGTTCTTGACTATCTCGTCCAGAACGTACGCCGTTCTGGACGAGATAGTCAAGAACGGCTATCCTGAGCCCATGGCCCGACCCCGGAGCTTCGACGAAGCGGCAGTCCTGCGCACCGCCCGGGACCAGTTCTGGGAAACCGGCTACGCGGGCACCAAGGTGGACGACCTCGCCGCCGCGACCGGCCTCGGCAAGGGCAGCCTCTACGGCGCCTTCGGCGACAAGCACGCGCTGTACCTGCGCGTCTTCGACCACTACTGCGCGGAGATGGCCGAGAGCACGCGCCGCCAGCTCGAAGGCCCCGACGACACCGCCTACGCGCGGCTGAGCGGCCACGTGCACGCGATCGCGGAATCGGTCGCCGCCGACCGGGCCCGCCGGGGCTGCTTGATCGCGAAGAGCACCGCCGAATGCGCCGAGCACGACGAGGCCGTCGCGGCCCGCAGCCGGCGGCTGTTCGAGGACATCCAGGGTCATCTGACCGCGTGCATCGCGGGCGCCCAGCGCGCCGGCGACCTCGCCGGCGGCCAGGACCCGGCCCGCCTCGCCGGGCTCGTGCTGGCGGTGCTGCGCGGCCTCGAAGCACTGGGCAAGGGCGGCGTCGAACCGGCCGGGATCCGGGCGATCGCCGAAACCGCGCTCGCCGTCCTGCCGAAGCCGTGAACGCCTGACTCGTTGGGCCAACCGGACTCAACTTCTTGACGGACCGCCTGGTTTGTGACGAAGATCTCGGGCACTCGCCGAAAGGCCGTTTTCGCATCGTGGAAAACGGAGGTCGCCCGTGTTCGTTCAGGATCTCACTCCCCTCGGTTCGCTGGGCCTGTCGGCACTCGTCGCCGTGCTGCCGCTCGCCACCGTCCTCGTGCTCCTCGGCGCCGTCCGGATGCGCGCGCACCACGCCGCCCTCATCGGGCTGCTCGTCGCGCTCGTCGTCGGGATCGCGGCGTTCGGGATGCCCGTCGTGCAGGCCGTCTCCGGGGCGCTCCAAGGCGCCGCGTTCGGGCTGTGGCCGATCATGTGGATCGTCGTCAACGCGCTGTGGATCTACCGGCTCACCGTGCGGACCGGCCACTTCGACGTCCTGCGCCGCTCGTTCGGCCGGATCTCCGACGACCCGCGGATCCAGGCCCTGATCATCGCCTTCTGCTTCGGGGCGCTGATGGAGGCGCTGGCGGGCTTCGGCGCGCCGGTCGCGATCAGCGCCGTGATGCTGGTGGCCGTCGGCTTCCACCCGGTGAAGGCCGCGGTCGTCGCCCTCGTCGCGAACACCGCGCCGGTCGCGTTCGGCGCGATGGGCACGCCCGTCGTCACCCTCGCCCAGGTCACCGGCCTGCCGCTGCAGGAGGTGTCCTCGATCGTCGGGCGCCAGACGCCGCTGCTCGCGCTGGTCGTGCCGCTGCTGCTGGTGCTGATCGTCGACGGCAGGCGCGGGCTGAAGGACACCTGGCTGCCCGCACTGGTCTGCGGGGTCGCGTTCGGGCTCGTGCAGTTCCTCGCGTCCAACTTCGTGTCGCCGCAGCTGGCCGACATCGGCGCCGCGCTCGCCGGGGCGGCCGCGCTCGTGGCGCTCCCCCAGACCCGCCGCCCGGTGCCCGAAGCCGTCCGGATCGGCACCGGCGGGACGGCGACCGCGGAGACTCCGCCGGAAGACTCACGCACCGACGTCGTGAAGGCGTACCTGCCCTACGCGCTGATCATCGTGATCTTCTCGATCGCCGTCCTGCCGCCGGTCAAGAAGCTGCTGGACAAGGCGACCTGGAAGTTCCACTGGCCCGGGCTGAACGTGGCCGGGCCGAACGGGAAACCCGTCTCCGGCAACACCTTCTCGCTGCCGTTCCTCAACACCGGCGGCACGCTCGTCCTGCTGGCCGGCGTCCTGACGGCGGCGGTACTGGCCGTCTCGGCGAGCGGGACCGCGCAGGAGTGGCTGGCGACGGTCAAGGAGCTGCGGTTCGCGATCCTTACGGTCACCGGCGTGCTCGCGCTGGCTTACGTGATGAACCTGTCCGGCCAGACGAGCACGATCGGCACGTTCATCGCGGCGGCGGGCGCCGGCCTGGCGTTCCTGTCCCCGGTGCTGGGCTGGTTCGGCGTCGCCGTCTCGGGCTCGGACACCTCGGCGAACGCGCTGTTCGGCGCGCTGCAGGTGACGGCGGCGACCAAGACCGGCCTGCCGGCGGACCTGCTGGCCGCGGCCAACAGCTCCGGCGGCGTCCTCGGCAAGATGGTGTCGCCGCAGAACCTCACGATCGCCTGCGTGGCCGCGAACCTGCCCGGCGAGGAGGGCAAGCTGCTGCGGAAGGTGCTGCCGTGGAGCCTGGGGCTGCTGCTGGTGATGTGCCTGATCGTGTGGGGTCAGAGCACGCCGGTGCTCAGCTGGATGCTGCCATGACCCGCGCCTCGACGCGCTTGGCCGAGCGGTTCCAGCTCCACCAGCCGTGCACGACGAGCCCGGCGAACACGATGTAGATCGCGGCCGAGAAGTACAGGCCCGAGGAGATCTGCAGCGGCACGCCGATCGCGTCGACGACCAGCCAGACCAGCCAGAACTCGACGAGTCCCGCGCCCTGCGCGCCGAAGGCGACGAGGGTGCCGACGAAGATGGCGGCGTCCGGCCACGGCGCCCAGGATGCGTTCAGCGCGTCCAGGACCAGCGCCATCACGGTCGTGCCGACGGCGAAGGCGGCGAGCATGGCCAGCCGTTCGGCGAGCCGTCCCGAGCGGACGACGACGCCGAACACCGGGTCCTTGCGGCGCGTCCAGGCCCACCAGCCGTAGAGCGAGATGGCGAGGATCGCGACCTGCCGGGCGGCGAGACCGCCGAGGTGCGCGGAGACGTAGACGGCGAACAGCAGCACGGTCGCCCCGACCTGCACGGGCCACGTCCACAGGGTGCGACGCTGCGCGAGGAACACGACCGCCAGCGCGAACACCTGCCCGGCGAGCTCCGCGATCGAAATCCACTGGCCCAGCACGGTGATTCCGTGGTGCAGCAGGAAGTCCACGGCACGCCCCTTTCGTCCTACCGCTCCCAACATGCTCCGCGCGGGGTGAATTCCCTAGGGAGTGTGAGGGGCGGAACATCCCACCCCGTGGACGTCCCCGACGCGGAGCACGCCCCCGCGGACCACGCGGGCCTGCACGCCGAAGGACACCTCGTTCACCTCGGAAATCGTCTTCAACAGCCCGGGCGCGGCCGGCAGCCCGTCGCACGGCAGGCCGACCATCACGCAGCGGACGGCCTTGCGGAGGACCTCCAGCTCGACTTCGCCGAGCCGCACCCGCGCCCCCACCCAGGATTCCTCAGCGCGCTCGGGGCTCGATCCAGTGTCGAGCAGGACGTTGGCCCGGAACCGCCGCTCGTCGAGCACGACCCCGGGCGCGCGTTCGGCCAGCCAGGCCAGCGAGGACGTCGTGACCAGGTGGACGGGGGCTTCGTCGTGGTGCGGGATTTCGCCTTCCTTCGCCAGCTCGACGCCCGGGATGCTCAGCGCGCCGGCGAGTTCGGTGGTGATTCCGGTGCCGGGGAGGACGCGCCCGTCCGGGAAGGTGACCACCGGGACGTCGCCGTCGTAGCGGGCGGCGAAGGCGTGCAAGCCGGGCATGCGGCGGAAGCGGGCGGAGTTCTTGCCGCTGCCGAGCTTGCCGCTCGCGTCGCGGACCGCGTAGAGGCGGTCACCTTCGAGGCCGCGCTCGCCGACGGTGACCTCGGCCAGCCGTTCGCCCGCCATCGACTTCACCGGATAGCGCCAGAGCGCGGCGACGACCCCCATCGGCCCAGGGTAGCCCCGGGAACACGAAAACGGGCGCCGAGCTGCGGGGCCTCACTCGCCCTGGCCGGCCGGAACGCCCTGAATGACTCATTCAGGTCTCCAGAGGTCCTGAATGACCCATTCAAGACCCCGGAAACACGAAAACGGGCCCGGCGGCTTCCTCGCCCGCCGAGCCCGTTCCCGTTCCCTGCCTTCCGCTACCGCGTCACACCGGCGGACGCGGTGTGCCGGCCGGCGGGGTGGGCGTGTTGTCCGCGCCCACCGGCGTGCGCGGCCGCTCGGCCGTGCCCATCTCGCCGGAGCGCTGCTTCGGCGTCTCCAGCTGGTGCTCCATGTTCGCCATCCAGCCGCGCCAGCGGTCCTGGGCCGGCTTGATCAGACCGCCGCCGAAACCGACCACGATCACGCCGCCGATCGTCGCCAGCACCGCGATCAGGACCGGGCCCGTGATCGCCGTCGCGATGTTCACCTGGCCCAGCGCCGCGATGATGCCGAACGCCATGATCAGCCAGTACGCCGCCATCGACAACGGACGCGCCGCACCCCGGCCCGACAACGCCGACGCCACCACGTCCCGCACGACCTTCGCGATCGCCGCCGCCACCACGACCAGCACCAGCGCCACCACGATCCGCGGCAGGAACGCGATGATGTCGTTGAGCAGCTGGCTCACCGGGTTCGTCGGCCCGAACACCCCGAACGCCAGCTGCAACGCGATCAGCAGGATGAAGTAGTACACCAATTTGACGAGGATCCCCGCCGCGTCGATCTTCTGACTGCCGACGTTCCCGGAAAGACCGGTCTTCTCGACCAGTTTCCCGAACCCGACTTTGCCGAGGACGAGCCCCAGCGCTTTCGAAATCGCCTTCGCGATCAGCCAGCCGATCAGCAGGATGATCAAGAATCCCACGAGTTTCGGGACGAACGTGGCCACCAGGTTCCACGCCTGCCCGAGCCCGTCCTTCAGTTGCTGGCCCATACCGACTCCCTCCACGGGTTTTGCGCCCGAATCTCCACCCGCCGATTCGGGGTGGTGCCGCTGTGTTGCACGCGATCGTGGATCAGGTACCCAGCTACGGCAACTCGTGCGCCCCACGATCGAGTGAGACGACTGGCGCGGAAAGATCAGCGGTGGCCATACTGGTTCTACCGGTGGGGACCGGGGAGACGAGGCCGTCCGGCGCAGCGTAAACCGCGAGCGCCGGGCGGCCTCGAGCATTGGGGGGCAGACACTGTTCCGGCCCCCGGACACCGAAGCGTCCGAGGGCCGGATGAACAATCGGCGAACCTCAGGCGGCGCGCAGGGCGTCGCGCAGTTTCACCTTCGCGCCGGTGCGCATCACCGCATTCCGGTAGATCCGCGCGGCCAGCCAGATCAACCCCGGAATCATCAGCACCACCAGCACCACCGACAACGCGGCTTCCCACACCGGGACCCCGCCCATCGCCAGCCGGATCGGCATCAGCGTCGGCGAGAACACCGGAATCACGGAAAGCACCTCGACGAACGTGCTGCCCGGGTTCGACGGCAGCACCGAAATACCGATCACGTAACCGGCGATCACGAACATCAACGCCGGCATCGTCGCGCCGCCGACGTCTTCCTGGCGCGAAACCAGGGCGCCCAGCGCGGCGAACACGATCGAGTACATGAAGAACCCGAGCAGGTACCAGACGATCAGCCAGATCACGGTGCCGACGGCCGCCGACAGCGACAGGTCCGGCAACGCCCCGGTCGCCGTGACGGCCACCAGCCCGCCGACGCCGATCACGACCATCTGGATCAGCCCGACCACGCCGATGCCGAGCACCTTCCCGGCCATCAGCTGCCACGGCTTGATCGTCGAGAGCAGCAGCTCCACCACGCGCGACGTCTTCTCCTCGACGACACCCTGCGCCACGCTCTGGCCGTTGATCATCAGCGAGAGGTAGATGAGGATGCCCGCCGCGATGCCGAGGCCGAGCTGCGCGCCGTTGTAGTCGTACGGCTGCTCCAGCGGCTGGTCCTCGACGAACTTCGCCGACGCGACCGCCGCCTGGAACCGCGCGGGGTCGCCGCCCAGCGCGGTGATCTGCTGGTCGATCGCGACCTGGCGCGACAGCAGCTGCAGCACGTTCGCGAGCTTGCCGTCGAGGTCCTTCTTGACCTGGACGCGCACGCTCTTGCCGTCGCCGGTCAGGAGCGCGTCGATCGAGCCGTCGGCCAGCTTCGCGCGCCCGGCGGCCTCGTCGGCGACCTGCACCGTGTCGATCTTCTCGTCGACCGCCTGCCCGCCGGCCTTCAGCGGGGCGGACAGCGGAGCGGTCGCGGACGTGTAGCCGACGGTCTGGTCCGCGCCGCTGCCGCCGGAGAGCAGCTTGAGCAGCAGGATGCCGGCCACGATCAGCACCAGCATGATCACCGTGCTGACGCGGAAGGCCTTCGACTTCACGCGGGTGCTGATCTCGCGGGAGGCGACCAGCCCCACCGCCGCGGCCGGGCTCATCCGGACGTCCGGGAGCGGGCTGGTCATGCGGGAACCTCCTCGGTCGTCACGACGGAACGGAACAGGTCGGTCAGCGAAGGCTGTTCGCGGGCGAACTCGCGCACCGGCCCGGTGGCCAGCGCGGCCTTGAGGACGTCCTGGTCGTCCGCGCCGTCACCCAGCTCCAGCTCGGTGACCGTGCCCTTGCGGCCGAGCACCCGCACGCCCGGGACGCCGTCGGCCCAGCCGTCGCCCGCCCCGGGGACGTCGACGCGCAGCCGCGCGGCCCCGCCGGCCCGCAGCTCGCCGACCGTGCCGATCTCGACCATCTGTCCACTCCGGACGATGCCGACCCGGTCGCACAGCCGCTCGACGAGGTCGAGCTGGTGGCTGGAGAACACGACCGGCACGCCCTCGGCGGCCTTTTCCTTGAGCACCGCGCTCATCACGTCGACCGCGACCGGGTCGAGGCCGGAGAACGGCTCGTCGAGCACCAGGATCCGCGGCTCGTGCACCAGCGCCGCGGCCAGCTGGACGCGCTGCTGGTTGCCGAGGCTGAGCTTCTGCACCTCGTCCTCGCGGCGGGCGGCGACGCCCAGCCGTTCGGTCCACTTCTCCGTCGACGCCCGCGCGTCGGCCGCGGACATGCCGTGCAGCCGCGCGAGGTACGTCAGCTGCTCGGCCACCTTCATCTTCGGGTAGAGCCCGCGTTCTTCGGGCATGTACCCGATGTGGCGCCGCGTTTCGTGCGTCACCGGCTGCCCGTCGTAACGCACTTCGCCGGCGTCGGCCGACAGCACGCCGAGCGCGATGCGCATGGTCGTGGTCTTGCCGGCCCCGTTGCTGCCGACGAACCCGAACAATTCGCCCGGTCGGACGTCGAACGTCATTTCCCGCAACGCGACCACGTCGCCGTAGCGTTTGGAGATCGCGTCGATCTCTAAACCGGTCATTCCGGTTCCCCCATTCTCTCCTGCTTCCCCGGTGCCCGCGATCCTAGGCAGTACTCACACGCTCCGCCTACCTTCCGGCGTTGCCGCCGGGGGCTACGAAAGTTGCGGAGCACGTAGGATCGCTCCAACCATGGATGGAACCACCACCCCGCGCCGGGTGCCGAAGCACCACGGACTGTCCGCGAAGACGCTCCGGCGGCTGGAGCACGCGTCCGGCAGCCTGGCCAGCGCCAGCATCGCGGTGATGGAGCGGCGGCTGACCTGGTTCGCCCGGCTGCCCGCCGACCAGCGCGCGAGCGTGCTGCTGATCACGCAGGCGGGGGCCGCGGGCTTCGTCGACTGGCTGCGGGACTCGAAGGAGGCGCTGCAGCTGACGACCGAGGCGTTCCGCGACGCCCCGGCGGAGCTGTCGCGGTGGGTCAGCCTGCGCCAGGCGGTCGGCATGGTGCGCCTCGCGATCGAGGTTTTCGAAGAGCAATTGCCGGATTTCGCCGCGAACGAAGCGGAACGGGCGGCGCTGATCGAAGGAATCCTGCGCTACGGCCGGGAAATCGCGTTCGCGGCGGCCAACTCCTACGCGGCCGCGGCGGAAGCGCGCGGCGCGTGGGACGCCCGGCTGGAGGCGCTGGTCGTCGACGGCATCGTCCGCGGCGACGCCGAGGAGTCGGTGCTCTCGCGCGCCACGGCGCTGGGCTGGGACCCGACCGCGGCGGCGACCGTCCTGGTCGGCAACCCGCCGTCGGAC